>JAUVKM010000039.1 GCA_030596265.1 Candidatus Cloacimonadota bacterium | reverse complement strand
TGTTCCACTGGTTTGTTCTGGAATTTTCTTACACTGTATCTTTCTTTAATACAATTTAATAACATCTTAAACCTCCTAGTAAATGACATTTACAAAATTCAATTTCAGAATGCAACAAAAAAACGGGTCAAATCTGGAAATTGCTTTTTTCTATGAATAATTTTAATTTGATAATTCTTAATAATGTAAAAGGCTACCGTCTATTGTCGGAGATTTGAACCCCGTCCGGCAATTGCTGGATAACAGCCACCCGCTAATTCAAACAAAAAAAGGCTCCCAAAAATGGAAGCCTTTAATATGGCTCCTGAAGAGGGATTTGAACCCCCGACCTAGTGGTTAACAGCCACCCGCTCTACCGCTGAGCTATTCAGGATCAATTTCAATAACGAATAACTTTTTTAAATCGACCCCTTATTGTGTCAATAATATTTTCTCTAAAATCAATTTCAATAATTTTTCCTTTATTACGTTCTATCTATTATAATTTCATATTACCTGTAATATTTTATTAAAGCTAGTCATTCAACACTTTACTATCAAAACACTCTTGACAGATTACTCACACTCTTTTTTTTCATATTTCAAAAATCATAATAGATTAAGGAGTTTCTTAAATGATTCGTTTACAAAATCTAACGAAAGATTATGGCTCAGTATGTGCAGTTGATCACATTAATTTTGAAATCAATGAAGGTGAAATTCTCGGATTTTTGGGTCCAAATGGAGCCGGTAAAACTACAACACTAAGAATGATAACCTGTTTTCTATCACCCACTTCCGGTAATATCGAAGTGGAGAATATGAATATCAAAGATAAACAAATAGAGATAAAAAGACTTATCGGTTATCTACCGGAACACAATCCCCTTTATATCGATATGACGGTTTACGATTATCTCAAATTCATTGCAGATATTAGAGAAATCTCCAATTTTGATTCTCGTATAAAAGAAGTTATTAAACAATGTGGATTAAACGGTGTTGTTCATAAACCCATAAACACACTTTCCAAAGGTTACAAACAACGTGTTGGTTTTGCTCAAGCTATTATTCACGATCCAAAAATATTGATTTTAGATGAACCAACCAGTGGATTAGACCCAAATCAGATCGTTGAGATCCGTGAGTTGATCAAAGAATTGGGCAAGGAAAAAACACTCATCATTTCAAGTCATATTTTGCAGGAAGTTCAGGCAGTTTGCAGCCGGATTATAATCATAAATGAAGGTAAAATAGTAGCCGACGGATCAACCGAAGAACTGCAATCTGCTTTCCAGAATAAAACGAAACTTATACTTGAACTAATCGCACCAAAAAATGAGATTATAGAAATTTCTGATAATATTAATGAAACTTCAATCCTATCCATTTCCCCACTTAACAAAACAACATTTGAGGTTGAGATCGAGTTTGATTCAGCCAATGATATAAGGACAGAAATATTTAATTTCATCAAATCTAAGGATTGGATATTATTGGAAATGCGTCGCGAGAACATCAGTCTGGAAGCGGTATTCCGCAACCTCACTATTGAAGGAGGCGAAAGATGAATTTAGCAATAACGATTACAAAAAAAGAAATCAAAAGCTATTTTAATTCACCTTCTGCCTACATAGTTCTGGTAATTTTCCTTCTACTTAGCGGTTGGTTTTTTGCCAGTCCATTATTTATTAATAATCAATCAAACTTACGTACATTATTCGGGATAATCCCACTCTTTTATCTGTTTTTTATTCCTGCCATCACAATGGGACTTCTCTCACGAGAAAAGAACACCGGCACAATGGAACTTCTAGCAACTCTGCCAATTAAGGACAGCCAGATAATAATGGGAAAATTCTGGGCTTCGGTCATTCTCATCGGGGTTGGTCTACTATTAACCTTAGTCCATTTTATCACAATTGTATTGCTTGGAACGAATGTTGATTTCGGGGCAATATTCTGTGGTTATATTGGTCTATTATTTCTGGGTGCTGTTTATAGTGCCATTGGAATTTTTGCATCCAGCATAACCAGCAACCAAATAGTTTCACTCATAATAAGTTTTTTCATAATTTTCTTCTTCTTTGTAATTAAGTTCTTCCTCTTCTTCGTACCTGATTTTATGGTAGGGATCTTTCAATTCATAAGTATAGACTACCATTTTTCAAATATTGCGCGCGGTGTTATTGATACTAGGAATATAATATATTTTGTCAGTTTAGTTGTGCTATTTCTTAAGCTTGCACAAACATCATTAGAAAATCGGAACTGGAAATAGGGGGATGATCATGAAAAAGAAAATAACAATTGATCTAATAATCCTCATTGCAATTCTCATTTTTGTTAACCTAATTTCAATATCCGTCTTCAAACGTTTTGATCTTTCCAAAGGAAAAATATATTCACTTTCAAGTTCCAGCAAAACTGCTATGCAAGAATTAGATGACAGACTTATCATCAAAGCATATTTTTCTAAAAACATGCCTGGAGAATATGCTGATTCCCGTCGCTTCGTTCAGGATATTCTCTCCGAATATCAAGCTTATTCTCAAGGTAATCTTAAGTTTGAGTTTCTTGATCCGGCAGATGAACAAGAGTTAAAAAAAGAAGCTCAGCAAAATGGAATAATGCCTGTTTCCATGCGTGTTATCCAGAATGATAAACTGGAGATCAGGGAAGTTTATATGGGACTTGTTTTTCATTATCAAGATAAAATTGAATCCTTACCCATGATAAAAAATACTCAAGGACTGGAATATGATGTTACTGGCAAGATCAAGAAGATAACTGCAACCGGACTCAAGAAGATCGCTATTTTCGATCCAGACGAGAGTAACAAGTTTGCAACGATCATCCAATTCCTCTCCGAAAGTTATGAAATCTCTAAAATCGATCTCACCAAATCCGTAGAAAATGATATCGATGCTTTAATCGTAGCTGGGATTGAAGACTCTCTTGAGATGTCTCAGCTAGTTAATATTGATCAATATCTAATGCAGGATGGAAATATCATCCTCTTCCAGGATAGGATCGCTACTGATATTCAACAACAATCTGCAACACCGATAAATTCCAATCTTTTCCGACTTCTTAATACTTATGGAATTATAATTAAACCAAATCTTGTGATTGATGCACAATGTGGTCAAGTTACAGTTCAGCAGCAACGCGGTATGTTCCGAATGCAAACTCCGATCAATTACCCTTTCTTTCCAATTATTAATAATGTAAACGAAAATAATATTTTAGTTAAGAATCTTGATTATATGCAGCTTATTTTTGCATCTGAGATCGATACAACAAACATCGGAGAAGATATTTATTTTGAACCGCTGCTTTTTACTTCAGTTAATAGCGGTGAAGTCACAATGCCGAATCTTAATATTTCGTATCAACCGTTCATGAATATAGATCTGAAGAGAGTACTGATCGATGAACCAAAAGTTGTTGCAGGAATCTATAGTGGAAAATTTGTGAGCAATTTCATGGATCATACAAAAGAAGAAGATAATGCAGTTGGAAACACGGAATTCGGCAAAATTTTGCTTGTTTCAGATTCCGACTTCATTATAGAAAATGCTGGAGCTGATATACCAGGGAATAGAGATTTTGTTTTAAATGCTGTCGATTATATGGTTTCAGAAGGAACACTCATAGAGATAAGATCTCGAGAAACACAATTCACTCCACTGAAGGAAATTAAGCCCGGAACTAAAAAAATAATTAAGTGGATCAATATTCTATTCCCCTCTCTTTTGCTGATCTTATTGGGAATTCTGCATTACAGAAAAGAATTGAAACGAAGAAAACATATTGGAGAACTTTATGAATAAGAAACAAAAAATATATATCGGAATTTTGGTTGTTTTAGTAATTGTATTCCTCATCACAAAAATGGGTAATAATGTAGAAAAACGTATCAATTTTTTCCAAGTTGATTCTACAAAAATTAAAACAATTGAAATATCAAATATTAAAGATACATTGAGATTATCAAAACAAAATGATATATGGAAAATCGTGTATCCTTTCGAAAATGATGCTAATGAATATCAGATCAAAAATATTTTCTCAAAAGTATTAAAAGTGAAAACTTCTAATCTTCCAATTTCGGAGAGTGAAAGTTCGTTCGATACTTATAAAGTAACGAATAGTCAGGGTACTTGGATAAAATTTATTGATGAGAATAAAAATGTACTGGATGAAGCAATTATCGGGGAAAGTTCTTCTTCCAAAACAACTCCGGCACGAAGACCAGATAAAGCTAAAATCTTCAAATTAGAGGATAATATTAATTATATCATTACCGCAAACACAGATAACTGGAGAGAAAAAACTATCTTGGAGATTGAAGAGAATAACATTTCCAAGATATCCGTTATCTGTGATAAATATGCATACGAGCTGTCTCCTTCAGATTCTCTCTGGCATTATACCGATAGCAATAACACATTAGGTGTAAACTTCAATAATAAAGCACTTCGAGATATTCTCTCTACCCTTTCTAAACTTACTGTTAACGAATTTGTTGATAATAAATATGAAGAATACAAAGAAAAACTAAATTTCCCAAATCTGGAAATAGGAATTAAATTATTTGATGGCTCAACACATTATTTGCGCGTCGCAATGGATAAAGAACCCAAATATGTTCTGCAATTAGATAATGATAAATATTTTCTGTATTCAGTTTATAGTGATTGGATAGAAAAATTCACAAAAGAAGCAATGGACTTTAAATAATATTGTAAGCTTAAATTAGCTATATATTTTATCGAGTTCGTTCTTTATGATCGATCTTTTTCTAGTAAACAAAATTTAAATTATTAATTAAGCAACCTATTTGAGAATGTAATATCATTAATTCTCTGCTATCAAAAAAGATTTGACATTATGACTTCAAAAACAGAAGTTTGACTCTTTTCTCTCTTAAATTTTTTAAGAAGAGAATAATTTGTTTTTTGGGAGTTCTATGCAAATTTTAGATTTTGGAGATTGTATAAAAAAGGGTCATTATAAATTACACTCCAAATTTAAAAGCGTTCATAATTACACAAATAATAAAGAGATCGTATCTTTAGTTTCATATAAAATTGGTAATGGACCTAATAATATTGTATTGAACAATTTCCCTCAACATGCAAAGCAAACAATTACTATTTCTAACTCCACAATTTCAATAGGGAATACAGCCCTTCAAATTGACCCTATCAAATCACATCCAAAAGTATATATTTATATAGCTAATATATCAGAATTATTATCTAAAATAGAAATATTATTAGATGAAATCTCTGACAAAATATCTCCTCAAAGTCTAGGGTTTTTACTATTCCCCAATAATGAGATCTTCTTCCAAACCACTTTTGAGAAAGCCTTTCTTACACACGTCAAGTATGCAGTTCAAAATATTTCTTTAGAAAATCTTCCAACAATTGCCAAAAATATGAAAGGTGTTGGATTCGGTCTGACACCCAGTGGAGATGATTTTAATTGCGGAATTTTGTATGCTTTAAATTATCTTAATCAAATCATGAGTAATAAATTTTCTGAGATTATTGACGAATGTTATTTGAATTCTATCGGTAGCAATTTAATTTCAAACACATTCCTTAAATTTTCGTATTCAAACAAGTATTATGAAAATTTTTATGAATTATTAAAAGCATTAAAATATAATAATAATAAAATTTCACATCATGCTAACAAAATAATCAGTTCCGGGCATACATCCGGATCTGATATGTTAACAGGATTTATTCTGACTATAAAGGGAGTTCTAAATGATAAAAGGTATAGTTAAAAAGGGTGAATATTTTGATTCAGTGAGTCTTATGATCGTGGGAAAAGATATCGCTCAAATGGATTACGTACAAGATGCAACTGTGGTGATGGCAACTCAGGAAAATAAATCAATTCTCAAAACTGCCGATCTCTATCTGAACGAATTTGAAAAATATGATGATACAGATCTTTTAATTGTAATAAAGTCTGATTATGAAGATAAGTTTGATGAGATGTTTGAAAATGTGGACATATTTTTAAGTGAGATCAGAAACAAAAAAGATAACCAAGGATCATTCACTCCCAAAAGTCTTGATGGTGCAATTAAGATTCAGCCGGATTCGAATCTTTCTCTCATTTCCATAGCTGGAAAATATGCTGGTAATGAAGCAATGAAGGCTTTAAAGAAAGGCTTGAATGTAATGCTCTTTTCTGATAATGTTCCGCTGGAAACAGAGATCGAACTTAAAAAATATGCGCTTGCACATGATCTGCTCATGATGGGACCAGATTGCGGGACAGCAATTATTAATGGTGTTCCATTGGCATTTTCTAATGTAGTGAATAGAGGAAGCATTGGCATTATTGCAGCTTCAGGAACCGGTTTACAGGAAGTCAGCTCAATTATTTCTGAAGAGGGTTTTGGTATTTCTCAAGCTATCGGAACTGGGGGACGTGATATAAAAGAACAGGTTGGCGGGATGATGTTCATCGCTTCTTTGGAAGCACTAAAAGATGATGATGAGACAAAGGTGATCGTCCTTGTTTCCAAACCACCGCATCCTACTGTTCTTAAAAAGATCAACTCTAAACTCAAGGAAATTTCTAAACCGGTTGTCAGTATTTTCCTTGGTGCAGATAGAAGTTTAATAGAAGAAAGCGGTGCTATTGCAGCGGAAACTTTGGAAGAAGCTGCCCTCTTGGCTTGTGCAATTTCTGATAACTTAGAAACTTCTAAAGTAGCAGAATTTTTAGAAGAGAGAAGAGTGAGTTATGGATCTATTGTTGATAAGGAAGTTGAAAAGATTTCTTCGGGAAGAAAATACATTCGTGGATTATTCAGCGGTGGAACTCTTTGTGATGAAGCTCAGATCATTCTGGGAAAAGATATTGAAAACATTTTCAGTAATAGATCTGCCGATGAAAAATTTGCCTTAGAAGATTCATGGTTAAGCAAAGAGCATACCTTGGTCGATCTGGGTGAAGATGAATTCACGGTTGGCCGTCTGCATCCGATGATGGATTTTGATCTGAGAAATAAGAGAATACTGCAGGAAGCACAAGATAAAAAAACTGCAATAATTTTATTTGATCTTGTGTTAGGATATGGTGCAAATATTGACCCTATAAGTGAGATCCTTCCAATAATTAAAGAAGCACAAATAATTGTTCCTGATATCTCATTCATCTGCTCTGTAACGGGAACTGAACAAGATCCACAAAATAAAAACAAGGTAATTGAGATATTAGAAAAAAATGATATTCTTGTTATGCCATCGAATGCCGCAGCTGCGGAAATTGTTAGCCTAATAATAAGAGAAATTAAATGAATTCTATTAAAATGAGTATTCTTTGTCATCCTGACAAATCCTACACGTTGTTCTTTGGAAGGATCTCTGTTTATAATGAGATTCTTCGTGAGAAATTTCTTCGAAGATTTCCTCAGAAAGACAAACCTTTTTCAATCTAGAAAATGTATAAAAATAATTAGCGGAGGAGACATGAGCTTTAAAAAGTTATTTGGAAAGAAAATTGAGATAGTTAATGTTGGGCTGGATTCATTTAAAAATGATCTGGAAAAGCAAGGAGAGAAAGTTACGAACGTAGAGTGGACTCCTCCAGCTAATATTGATGACGATGTCCTACAAATACTACAAAAAAATAAAACTATAATTAAAAAAGCCAATGAAAAAGCATTGGAAATCATTCTAAATGGAAAGCCATACTTAGTAGGACTTGATATAGCAAGAAATGTTATACCCGGCATGAAAGATAATCTACTGTTACATTCAGGTCCTCCAATAACCTGGGATAGAGTTAGTGGTCCTATGAAAGGTGCCATGATCGGAGCTATTATCTATGAAGGGAAAGCAAGAAATTTCGATGAGGCAGAAAAGGTGGCAGCTTCCGGAAAATTCGATTTCTCTCCTTGCCACGAGCACGAAACGGTTGGTCCTATGGCTGGAGTTGTTTCAGCATCTATGCCGGTTTTTGTTCTTAAAAATGAAGAGTACGGTAATTATGCCTATTGCACTTTGAATGAAGGATTGGGAAAAGTACTTCGCTATGGTGCTTATGATAACGAAACAATAGAGAGACTGAAATGGATAGAAAATGAACTTTATCCAACTTTGAAGAATGCTGTAGAATTCATAGGAAAAATTGATCTGAAAAATATAATTGCTCAAGCATTACATATGGGGGATGAAGTTCATAATCGTAATCGAGCCGGCACATCTCTTTTCTACAGAGCAATAGCACCTGCAATTGTACAAACATGTGATAAACAGGATGTAGTTGCCAAAGTTCTCAATTTCATAAATGGAAACGATCATTTCTTCCTGAATCTTTCAATGCCTGTTGGCAAGGTAACTTTAGATGCAGCAAGAAATATAGATAATAGCAGTATTGTAGTTGCAATGTGCAGGAATGGTACCGATTTGGGTTTGCAGCTTGCAGGCACAAAAGATTCCTGGTTTGTTGGAGAGGCATTAGTTCCTGATGCTCTTTACTTCCCGGGATTTACAAAAGATGATGCTAATCCTGATATTGGAGATAGTTCTATTACCGAAACAGTAGGTCTGGGTGGATTTGCTATTGCAGCATCTCCGGCTATTGTTCAATTTGTGGGTGGAACTGCTAATGATGCAGTTAACTACACTCTGGCAATGTATGAAATAACTTTTGGTGAAAACAATATGTACCAGATCCCATATTTGAACTTCCGTGGAACACCCACTGGAATTGATGTAACAAAAGTAGTAGAAAAGGGTTTAACACCATTTATCGATACTGGAGTAGCCCATAAAGATCCGGGAATTGGGCAGGTTGGTGCCGGTGTTCTAAGTGCACCAATGGATCCATTTATCAAAGCAGCAACCGGTTTAGCTGAACAATTAAAAGTAAAGTAGAGTAATATAAATTATGAAAGTTTATGAAAGAAAAAATAAAAATAAAATTAGCCACAAAGTTCACAAAGAAAAACGAAGAAAAGCAAAAAATACTCTTTGTGTTACTTCGTGTTCTTAGCGGCTACAAAAGGAGAAAATTATGAAACCACAAGAATTTTTAGAGTTTATGGACAATGTAAAAGTTTACGATTTAACACAGAGATTAAGTATTCACACACCACCATGGCCAAGTTATATGCCACTGCAGATTCAATATTTTAAAAGATTAGCTGGAGCTCATATGGGACAAGGTGCAAACGGACAGATCATAAAAACCAGTAATCATGTTGGCACTCATATCGATGGGCAGATCCATTTCTTTGCAAGTGGACAAACTATAGGAAATGTTCCAATAAAAAAATGGATTGGACAGGGCGTAGTTGTAGATATCTCTGATGAAGTTTCAGATTATTCACTTTATTCTCCTGAAATGTTGATGAAAAAAGCCGAAATCAAAAAAGGTGACATTCTCATCATTAATACCGGCTACCATAGATATAGCTGGGATCAACCGGAATCTGATGAAGTACGTTATTTTGTGAAACATCCAGGACCAAGCCCGGAATTCCATCAGTGGGCATTGGATATGGAGATCAAGTGGATCGGTGTAGATTGCGGTAGTGCAGATCACCCAATGAACACAATTATTCGCGATTGGCATCCAAAAGCTTTTATAGAAGCTGATAAAAAACTGATGAAAGATTATGGTAAAAGCTGGGATGAGATGTTCCCATTAGAAGAGTTCTATCAGGTAATGCACCTCAATCTCTTCCCAAAAGGATTGGTTCATGCCGAAAATCTGGGTGGTGAGATCAATAAAGTAAATAACAAACGTGTTTGGATAGGATTATTCCCACTTCGCGGCATCGAATTGGAATCTTCAATGTGCCGTATTATTGCAATGGAATCTGAGTAGGTTAGAAAAAGGGATTAAGGTGAAAATTAA
Source organism: Candidatus Cloacimonadota bacterium (assembly GCA_030596265.1). The sequence continues at coordinate 1,091 of JAUVKM010000039.1, read as the reverse complement.
TAAAGCAGAAGAACAGCTTCTTAGTTTGATCAGAGGTATTGGAAGATCAAATAGAAAAGTTACTAAAGAATCCATTTCAGCAGCCGGGAAACACCATTATAAAGATAAATTTTCTACTCACCTTAGTTCTGCCTACAAATCCCTAATTAAAAAGAAATTCATTAAAGAATTAAATGAGGAATATTCTGTAACCAACGAAGCTGCAAAATTTTTGAAAAAACAGAGAGCCGATGGTTTTGGAAAAATGTTGGTTCAAAAAGAGAAAAGTAAAGTTTATGGAAAATTCTGCAAGATGCTTTACGGTAAAAATATTTCTCAATTTAATATGATGAATATGGAGCAACTTAATAAACTGTTGGAATTATTGGAGATAAATGAACATAAAAAAGTTCTGGATTTAGGTTGTGCTACCGGTACAATTGCTGAATTTATTTCCGATAAAACCAAAGCAAAGGTCACAGGTGTCGATTTTGCCGAAACAGCCACCAAATGGGCACAAAATAGAACAAAATCGAAACAGGATCGATTGAAGTTTATCACAATGGATATGGATAATTTAAATTTCCCCAAAAATTCTTTTGATGCTATCATTGCTATTGATACGTTATATTTTGTGGAAAACCTAAATAAAACTATTCAAAAAATGAAAGTAATTCTAAAGAAAAAAGGGAAGTTGGGAATCTTCATTTCGCAAATGGTAAAACCAGATGGAGATAAAGAAATATTGCATCCCGATAAAACACAATTAGCACAAGCTTTGAAAAAAAATAATTTAGAATTCAAAACCTTTGATTTTACAGAGAGTGAAAAAGAGTTCTGGAAAAAGACTAAAAATATTGCAAAAACTTTGAAAAAAGAATTTGAAAAAGAAGGATCTTCTTACATTTATAAATCGAGAATTAGTGAATCTGAATCTATTCTCAAATTTGTTGATTCAGATAGAATTAGTCGCTATTTATATATTGTGAATCTTTAAAACAAGGAGTTATTATGGCTATTATAAACGATTTTGAATATCATAAACCAAAAGATATGGATGAAACCTTGCTCTTGCTTTCAGAATTTAAAGAAAAAGCAAAAATTCTTGCTGG
>JAUVKM010000170.1 GCA_030596265.1 Candidatus Cloacimonadota bacterium | reverse complement strand
ATGGCAATAATCACAACAACAACTAACAACTCAATAAGACTAAATCCTTTTTGATTTTGTAATTTGTTTAACATTATACGTCCTCCTAAATTATTTTCATTTTCTATATATGCAAATTCTGTTCCGAGAAATTTGTTTCTTCCTTTTTTTTGCAAGTTTTATTTCATATATTTAATATTACAAACTGTATTATATTTATAAGTAAAATTTTCGAATATTTCGGAAGTTGAATTAGCTAGTCAATTTTTTTAAAATAAGTTTGGTAAATAAAAATAAGCCTATCCATTAATAACAGGATAGGCTTATTTTATATAATTTTTTCAGTGTCTATTTTAATAACAACATTCTTTTGGTTCTAATTGTTTTACCATCAACGTTCAATCGATAGAAATAAACTCCGGAAGAAACCGGTTTACTATCTTGATCGGTTCCATTCCAAACCACAGAGTGCTGACCAGATGAGAGTTGAGTAGTGACAAGCTGTTTCACTTTCTGACCCTTAATATTATAGATTACTAATTCGGTCAATTCAGTGTTTTCTGTGTTTAATGCAAACGAGATTGTTGTTATGGGATTGAACGGATTGGGATAATTGGCAATAAGTTGAGTTACTAAATGCGTTAGGTTATCGGCAGAAGCAGAAGTTTTAATTATAAGTGTTGAGAATGCCGGTAATGATTCTATTCCGTTGGTATAAATAGATCTTACAGCAAATTGATATGTATCATTGGGAATATTTATCCAATCGAGATCTATATAAACTGTATCTTCAACTCCTTCTGCAATAAGTTCCCAACTATTAGGATAACCATGCTGATAGTCATGAAATCTGTAAACATTATAAGATTCAAATGATCTGTTTTCTGATATATTGTTTCTATATTTTGCCTCAGGAAAATCAATATTCTCCGCAAGCGTATTTCCAAAATTAATTCCATAGGCGCGGATTAAAAAATTACGTTCATAATTGGGACCAAATGTAAGAACATCAGTCCAGGCACCAGGTGATGTCCAATCTTCTTTACAAAATTGAGTTCCAGACTGAAATTCCCAGGGTTCTCCAACTCCATCATCCATTCCTATAGAGGTATATTCATTAGGTGTAGAAACGCCCACAAAAAAACCTTCATAAGCTTCTACCGAAATGGTAATGTAATGGCTATTCCATTCATCATCAATATTATCTAAAAAACCTGATTCATATAAAACTACATCAGCATTTGGTAGATTATCTTCATTCAATCCAAAAAGATATAGTTTAACCTGATTGTGAGAACCATATTCTGAACTGAGATACCATTGAATTTCCTGCACTACGGAAATATTTGGATGAACAGCTCCAAAGACAGCATTTGGAGGAGTTGAATTATAGCCTAATAAGTAATCATATTCACCATCATCATAACGAAATTCACCACCACCCTGTCCGGGAGAACTCCATGAAAGAGCCACTTCAGTTCCATCCGGATTCTGTATAGCTTGAACATTTCCAGGCGGATATGCGATTTCGTTTAAAATTATTGTTCCCAGATCCAAAGGTGAACTACCAACAGATATTTCATCAATATAATTATCATAACCTTCATAGATAATAATAATATCATAAGTAACATTTGTATAAACATCCTCAATAACAAAATCGCCATTGTTGTCTGTAGTTGTTTGATAATTTTCAAATCCGGTAATTTCTACTAAAGCATTCTCCAACCCTACTTCAGGAAGATCACTTCCAACAACATGACCGGAAACCGATACCGTTCCAAGTGGGATAAGATTAAAATCTACTTGTGTTATTTCATCTTCAAAAACTTCATCGATTATAGTTTGAGGAGAATAACCCGTTAAATACGCTGTAAAATTATATACTCCCGTAATCACATTCCCAAAGTGATAATATCCCTGATTATTTGTATAAGTAACGGTTTGAGTCTCCTCGATAGTTACTTGAGCTCCTTCTAACGGATTATTATTATCATCATAAACATACCCTTCTACTTCGCCCATAGCACCCAGAAAAAAAGTGAAGGTCGTATTAGCAAAATATTCATTTGTATAACTAATCTCCGGCGGATTTGCCGGATCAAGCACAATATAATCATCGCGCTCATATCTTGTTCTATCAATATGCTCCGGTGTGATATCATGGAAGAAAAAATCAGTTGTTCCATAATTTTGGGTATCCATTGGACGAAAAGCCATCACGACTAAATTTTCACCATTGTAAAAATAAGGAGTCGTAAGTTCAATGGTTATAGCATTTGTACCTGAAGGATAAGAAACAGTACCATTGAAAACTTCTGTCAACGATGTTGACGGTATCCATCCATCTGTTAGATTCGTTTGTGTAGTCTCTCCCAGCCAGATTGCCGTTGGTTTATTGATCAGATTAGTGGTAAAATTATTGTAATATGTAAGCGCCGTTATCATTCCTTCTGCACCTACCAATTCATCAGCAAAATAAATTATTTCGGTAAGACTGTTCTTATACTGAAAGCTAAGTGGTGTTCTGGTATTCAGATCAGTTCCATCTCCAACCGTTATCTCTAAAATTCCCGGTGGAAAGACCTCCACATTTAGAGTATTTGTCTCATCATTATTACTATTCTCATCCCCAGTTAAAATTACTTTTCCATAAACTTCAACCGTACCAATGGGTTCATTTGCAGGAACGTTCCAAACAAGACTGTGAACAACAGTTTCATCAGGAGCGATTGTCTGATTAATGTCTATCGAGCTTAATTCTTCATCATTATTTTTATACAATTTAACTGTATAAGAATTTTGGGTATTGTTTCCAACATTTTTTACTGTTATATCATAGTTTTCAGTATTACCGGCATTAATTACTGTGTTACCTGTTATACTCATTCCTGCGAGGTCGTTATCGTAAGTAATTGTTGGGGGGAAAATAATATTATCGATCCATCCGGTATCTGCTCCGGTAGAAATGCTAAGATCCTTACTATACTCCCATTTAAAAGTATGTGAACCGGAAGAAACATTGGTCGTAACTTGAATCCAACCAACAGTACCTGATATTTCTTGAATCTCAGTTCCATCAAGATAAAATGTAAGATAATCGTAATTATTTTCACTATCAACTTTCCAATAAAAGCTGATCGTTCCATTATCAGTTATATCTCTCGTAACTTCTAAAGTAGTAACCCCATAATCGTTGATATCCCCACCCTGAGCGCAATAAGTCCCTTCATAAGGATTGCTATTTGTAACAAACCAGTTTGCATCTCCACTCAATTGCCATTCATAAGTAGAAAAGTTTCCAGATTCAAATCCTTCAAAATCTTGAGCTAAGATCAATGTTGATATTGATATCAATAAAACTAATAAAAATAATTTTTCTTTTTGCATTATTACTCCCACAACTAAATTTTATTTAACCTTTTTTTATTATGCAACTATTATTCCAGCTAAATAGCTAAAATAACATTACTGTCAGCACAGCTTAAAATAATCTCATTAATGTCAAGTTCATAGTAATAAAGAAACAAAAATTATTTGACAGATAGCCGCATAATTACATCCGTATAATTGGAGTGAGTAAATGAAGAAATTATTTTTTTTTATCATATCCATGTTGGTATGGATAAATGCAGCTTCGATAATAGTTGAAACTGCATCATTCACAGATTTTCTGTATGGAAATGCAGAGGAATGTGAATATGATAATTGGATATCTCATGTTGTAGAAGGGATTGCAGATGAAGGTTATAATTTATACTCACCCTGGGATGTACAATCAGAAGGATTTGGCACATTTATATTACCGGATGAAAGTATGCTGGAACAATGGCAATATGTCATCGATGCCTTTCTAGCAGGAAATTATTTTGCAACACAAAGTATACTGGATCTTTATGATTTTCCTTATCATGTTGTAGAATTTAATGATACTGATACAGGAAACACCTATTACCTCTTGCGTGAAGTTTTGAATTATGAGTATTATGATGGAAATGAAACTATTGATACTTATGATGATGAACTAGGTTCTTTTGATTATGGTTGGGGACTATTCATTCATAATCCACAATCAACAAATCCGGTAATAGTAACTGTTCCACACCCGAATGATGATTTCATATCATCTGTAATCGGGTATAAATGTTTTGAAGACTGGAATGCTAAATTTTTGCTTATCTCAGGTGCAGGCAGAGAAGTATTGTGGACGAATCAAGGAAGTTATCTCAATTCTAAATCTTTGTGTGATCCTTCTAGAAATGATGATGTAGTTTTTAATGTAGCATATAAGTCATTTTGTAATAACATCAGAGAAATTTTTGACAGAAGAGAATTCTCCGCTCAAATACACAGTTATGATTGGAACAGACATGATGATCATCCGGATAATCAGATCTCGGCAATGCACACTTGCCCCAACCTTCCTATTAGAGATCTATCTGATTTGCATCTTGATATGATAAATGCATCGGATCATGTTGTAATTCCGCAGAATACAATAGGTTCTAATACAGATGTTTTACTGAACGATTATTATTCGGTATATTATTCCATTTATGATTTTCTATTCTATAATTGGGAAGGAGATCCGTATCCGGTAAATGATAATGTAGACCTTCCTGGATATAGCGGAAATAAACAAAAACTTTATACTTATTCATATTGGAACAGCTATGATGTTTTTGATCCTTTCTTCCATTTGGAAATGGACGAACTTCCGGGCTGTTACGAAGAATCGGAAGAAAATTATCACTGGTTCTACGGATTTGATCCGGAAACCAATATGTTCCAAATGGATATGCTTTTTGATAAAACATTATCTTATTATTCGTACTGGGTAGATACAATGACGGAAATCTTGCCTGTTACTTTGGAACTTGATGATGGCATTACGCCATTAACTCCCCAGGGCTTTGCAGCAATTGAGATCGATCATGATTCAATTGACCTTATTTGGGACCCTATTTCTTCCTACGATTTCCATACATACGAAATTTTCTTTGCAAATGAGCCTATAAACCCTAACAATTATACAATAATTGATCGAGATGATGTTTTAACTTTTGCCAGTCCATTGAAAAATTCTCATCGAATTAACTATCTAGATCTAAATAGTAATTACTTTTTTCAAATACGTGCTGTAGATAAAAATGGAAATTATTCTCCCCTCTCTGTAGAATTGGAAGTTTTCACTTCACCTGCACGAATTACTGATCTAGTTGCAATTGGACTTGATTCTGAAGCCAATATTAAATGGACAGCAGTACAACAAAGTGGAAATATGGGATTTAATATCTACAGAAAACTACCAGAAGAAGAATTTATCCAGATTGATAGCTGGACTACTAATCCGGAATTAGCAGGAACTCAAAATCCATATGAAGAATATTCCTATTTTGATGCAGGTGTAGAAAATGGCTTGATTTACACCTATCAAATATCTTCGGTAAATGAAGATGGGGAAGAATTTCTTTATTATCAATTAAGAAGCTGCTCACCGAATGATTACTTCCAAAT
>JAUVKM010000025.1 GCA_030596265.1 Candidatus Cloacimonadota bacterium | reverse complement strand
TGAAAAGGTATCCATCAGAAAAAGATCGCAGAAGTTGGTTGGGAGAAGTTACTGCTAAAGGGAAGGTAACTAATGAAAATACAATTATTGATTTTCTAAACTTGCAGGAAGATCTAATCAATAGGCTTCCAAAAGATAAAGTTGAAGAGATTTATGAGAACATTAAACTTTATGTTGATGCATACCATAAAGCATTAGATGAAAAGGAAGCATCATTATGAAACAAAAATCAACTGTAACATTTATCGATAAAATGGCGTTTGATGTTGAATTAAACGGACACCATTTTACTATCGATGCTGGTGCAGGAGTGGGTGGAGAAAATAAAGGACCAAGTCCTAAAGGATTATTGTTAAGTTCACTTGGTGGATGTACCGGAATGGATGTTGTCTCCATATTGGGAAAAATGAAAGTAACGGAATACGAATTGAATATTGCTGTTTCTGGAGAACTTACCGAAGAGCATCCTAAAATTTATCATACAATAACTATAGAATTCAAATTCATAGGAACCGATCTATCTAAGAGTAAAATAAAAAAAGCTGTAGAATTATCTGAAACCAGATACTGTGGAGTTTCTGAGATGCTTCGTAAATCGTCTAAATTAATAACAATAATCTATATCAACGGAGAAGAAATATGACAAAAAGAGTTATAATCTTTTCAATTGTGATCACACTTATCATGATCTCTGCGTGTATCGCAGAAAATCCAGAAGGGATCAAAGAGAATAAAATTGTCTGGTTTACAAACTTGGAGAAAGCTCAGGAAGTTGCACAGAAAAGAGATATCCCAATTTTTATCCATTTTACTGGATCAGATTGGTGTGGATGGTGTTGGAAATTGGAAGAAGAAGTTTATTCCAAACCTGTATTCCAGGAATATGTTGCAGAAAATATGGTTATGGTAACAATTGATTTTCCAAAGAATATTAAATTACCAACAGAAACTTCAGCTTATAATAGGAATTTAGCAACAAAATTTAATATTAAGGGATTTCCAACTGTGCAATTATTAGCTCCAGATGGTACTCCGATCGCTCAAACTGGATTTCAATATGGTGGTCCGGAAAAATATATTGAACATTTAAAAGAATTATTAATTAAAAAATGAAGGAAGAAATTATGAAAATTATTACTTTTATCATGTTGTTTTTGGTTAGTACAGTTTTAATTGCAGTACCGCAAGCTGAATTAGTTGAGATCGATGCTTTACACGATGCGAGTGAATATGAAACCGAATTGGTACAGTTAGAAGACCTGTCTGCTGAATTTCCGGAAGATGTAGAGATCTTGTGGAGATTGGCTCAGGTTCATTTTGATATCGCAGATCAAACTGAGGATGAAGAAATTCATAAAGCTCATTTTTATCCGGGATTTGAATCTGCAAAAAAAGCTGTTAAGATAGACCCAAATTCTGCCAGAGCAAATCACTGGTATGCTACTCTTATTGGTAAGATCGGAATGCTGGAAGGGACAAAACAGAAAATCATAAATTCTTATGATGTTGAAGAATACGGTTTGAAAGCGATTGAGCTTGATCCAACATATGATGGTTCGTTACATTTACTTGGCAGATGGCATTATGAGCTTGCAGATCTTAGCTGGATTGAAAGAACAGTTGCAAAAATTGTTTATGAAACTCCACCAAAAGCCAGTTTTGAAGAGTCAGTTGAATTTTACAAAAAAGCAATCGAAGCTAAAGATGATGAAGTTCGTCATTACTTATGGATAGGTAAAGCATATATAAAGCTGAAAAATAAAGAAGAGGCAAAAAAATATTTACAAATTGCTACCGAAATGACACCATTCGATGATGCAGATAAATTGATGCAGAAAGAAGCTGCGGAATTACTTAACAAATTGAAGTAAGAAAAATATTAAGCAAAAGTCTTCAAGATTTTAAGAAATATTGAAGGCTTTTTTATTTATCTAATAACTTTTCCATTCTTAATAACAGTTTCAACATTATTCGATCCAAAATGATATGGCAGATATTGATGTGAAGGCATATCCATTATTAAAATATCGGCTTTTTTCCCAATCTCTATACTCCCAATCTTATCTCCCAAACCTAAAGAATAAGCCGCATTTATTGTTGATGCAGTTATAGCTTCTGCCGGTGTCATTTTCATTTGTAAACAAGCAAGAGTAATAACAAATTGCATACTATCACAATTACAGCTTCCCGGATTAAAATCAGTGGCTAAAGCAACAGTCAACCCTGCTTCTATCATGTCGCGTGCTCTGGCGTAAGATTTCATGCCGAGAGAAAAGATCGTACCTGGAAGAAGAATTGCGATAACTCCATTATCACGCATCGCTTTTATTCCTTCATCAGAAGCAGCCCCGAGATGGTCGGCAGAAACTGCACCAACTTCAGCTGCAAGTTCTGCACCACCTATTGGTTTTATCTCATCAGCATGCATGCGGATTTTAAAACCCAATTCTTTTGCTCGATTTAATATTCTGCGGGATTGCTCGATATTGTAAACATGATCTTCTGTGAAAATATCACAATATTCAGCCAATTTTAATTCTCTAATTTTTGGCATCATTTCATTCATTAGAATGTAGATGTATTTTTCTTTATCATCTTTGTATTCTATGGGGAATTCATGAGCACCCAGAAAAGTGGAGATTATGTCAATAGGCAGATTTTCATTTAATTTTTTAATAACTTTGAGCATTTTAATTTCACTTTCCGTAGATAATCCATAACCACTTTTTGCTTCCAGAGTTGTCGTCCCATTAGAAATGATCTTATTAATTCTTTTTTCTGCCAGCTGATATAATTCTTCTTCAGAAGTCTCACGAACTCCGGATATACTCGAACGAATTCCACCTCCGCTCTGTGAGATCTCCACGTACGATTTCCCCAAAATGCGCATTTCAAATTCATTTTCACGTGTCTGTTTAAAAATCGGATGTGTATGCGGGTCCACAAAACCAGGCATTACAACTTTATCTGAAGCATTGATTACTTTTTCAGCTTGGAAATCTTCTATAATTTCTTCTGTAGGACCGACAGCAATAATTTTATCATCTTTTACAGCAATTGCACCATTATTAATTATTCCGAGTTCATTCATTTCCGTTCCGGTTCTTGGACTGCTCGAACCTGTTAGTGTAAGTAATTCTTTTGCATTAATGATCAATAAATCAGCTTTCATGAAAACACCTCAAATTTTTCTGTAGATTTTAATTATAAATAAATATACGCAAGTGAATTATTAATAAATGTTGAGGTTATTGTTTTATTCATATCTGATCATCTATTAAAACCTGCTTTATAAGCACCGTTCAACATTTTTATCACTTGACTTTATAAGCAAATTAATTAAATTAGCAGATTGATTAAATAATAACTCGATCTGGAGATAAAATGGCAAGATTATTTGGTAAGGAATATCATGAAAACTCCAATTCATGGTTTTTTAAAAGTTCGCTCATCAGGTTAATGAAAGACGATTTGATCTATAAGAATTATCTTGATGAAAATAAGAACATTGTTTTCAGATTTGAAGCGGTGCCAGCGAAAAAGTATACCTTCCCGGCAAAGATGGAAATCCTTTATGATAAGAAAAGTGAAAAAATAATTAATCACTCCTGCTCAGAATGTGACGACAAAGAATGCCGGCACTATCTTTCCATTATTAAATATGCGTATAATTTTCTCTCTACGGATATGTTGGAGAAGAGTTCAGTTCAAACTTATCATACAAGTTTATTAGATTACAATGAGTTTTGGCAGAGAACTGTATTAAATGCAAAGATCGAGGTCAGCGATATTTATAATAATAAAACCGATAAGATCCGATTCAATATGAAGAGTTACAAGCCACTCTTAATAAGAATAATTGCTTGTATTTGTGCTGATGGAGATTTTAAAGAAGAAGATATTATTTTAATTCCTCAAGCAGAAAAGCAAATGAAAGCATTATCATCGGAAGAGCTGGAATTACTGAGATTATTATATAAGAATAAGTGTTCATTCAGCCGAAAGGGCACTTTTTTTACAATCTATAAGCATAAATTCATAAACATTATAAATATCCTCAAGAACATGCAGAATAAAGTTTACATCAAATAAACCGGTGACAACATCAAATTTTCCGATGATGAATTTAGAATGAATTTTCAGGTAAGTAGATATGAATCTAATAAATATATACTTAAAATATCTAATGCAGAACAGATCTCCGCAGTCTTTTCAGGAAAGACGACCTACATCTTTATTAAGAACATGGTCAATTCTATAAATTTACCATTTAAAATTAGTATTTCCAAGAAAATTTTCGCAGATGGATATATTCTAAAAAAAACGGATCTTGTTTATTTATACTCTGTTGTGGCACGGCAATTAGGCCTTATGAAATGCTATCTGGATTTCGATGAAGATATTGAAATTCCTGAAGTTTACCATAACACTCCTACAATTACCTATAAATTATTTAAGGAAAATGAGAGGATAATATTAAATGGAATCTTAGATTATTCCAACGGAAACGAGATTCCAATGTCTGCAATTCGTCTACCTGTAGAGCTTGTGAGATATGACCAAGATGGAGAAGTTACCTGGTTCTATATTCCACCGCAGATCAAATATGAAATCTTTTATTTTGTAAATAAATTACCTGAATCTAAAACCCATAAGTTAGAAGAAAATTCACAGCTGATATTTGAAGGACAGGAAAATATTGATGCGTTAAAGAAAATCATTTTTGAAAATGCAGATCCTTCTTGGAATATACAACTTTCAGATGAATTGAAGAAAGAGTTTATTTATAAAGTTGATCTTAAACCGGTGATAAGAACGAAACAAACAAAAAGGATCGATTGGTTTGAATACGATGTCGAATATAATTACAAAGATATAAAATTTACACATCAGGAATTAAAAGAATTTTTTGAAACAAAAGAAAAGTTCCTGAAATTAGAAGATGGCAGATTACTGTATTTTGAGAATAAAACTGCCTTCTTAGAAATTGAAAAATTAATAAATAAAAGCAAAAAAACACCAAGCGAAGCATTTAAACTTTCCATCTATAATTTGCCTTATGTTTATCAGTTAAATACAATAAATAGCGGTATCAAAATCGAGGGAGATTCGTATCTAGAAGAGATGTTCACTGCAATCCTCAAGAGAAGATTGGATGAACGAACTAATATTACTTCTATACTTAGACCTGTAATGAGAAGTTATCAAAAAGCTGGGTATCATTGGATGAAAATGCTGGAACGATTCGAACTTTCCGGAATTCTAGCAGATGAAATGGGATTAGGTAAAACAATTCAATCCATTTCTATACTCTCCGATCTTCCTGCAAACTCAAGATCTATAGTAATCTGTCCTAAAACGCTTCTTTTTAATTGGGCTGCAGAAATTAACAAATTCAATAAAAGTCTTTCTTATACGTTGTATGAGGGTAATCAGAAAGAGAGAAAGCAAATATTAGAAAATCTGAATGTGAATCTTCTTTTTGCTTCGTATTCAATCATTCAGAATGACATTGAAGATCTTTCTGAAATTGAGTTCGATTATATAATTTTAGATGAAGCGCAACATATTAAAAATCCTTTAGCTTTGCGAACAAAGGCTGTGAAAAAGTTGAAAGCAAAACATCGTTGTGCGCTTTCGGGAACTCCAATTGAAAACAATCCAACTGAATTATGGTCTATTTTTGATTTCCTGATGCCGGGTTATTTACCAAAATCAAAAAACTTCATTAGTAAATACAAGAATGATCCGACTAAGCTAAAAGAAAGTAATGATAAACTCAAAATGCTTGTTTCTCCATTTATTTTAAGAAGAAAGAAGAATGATGTTTTAATAGAGCTTCCCGATAAACAGGTACAGCAGGTTTATTGCAAACTTACACCGGTTCAGGAAAAAATGTATCTCCAGATCCTTGAAGAAGTGAAAAATAGATATTTGGATACTGAGAATGTTGGGAATAAATATCTCCATATTCTGGCAGCTCTCACCAAATTGCGTCAGATTTGTAATCATCCTCATCTTGTTGATAAAGATCTCAAAGAGAATATTGAATTTTCAGGCAAACTTGAACTCTTGCGTGAAATCATTGTTGATGCTGTAGAAGGTGGAAAGAAACTGTTGATTTTCAGTCAATTTGTACAAATGCTGAAAATTTTAAGGAAGATGTTAAAAGAAGAAAAAATCACTTATGAATATATGGATGGTTCAGTCAAGAACAGACAAAAAGTGATTGATAATTTTAATAATAACAACAATATTCGAACCTTTCTCATAAGCTTGAAAACAGGAGGTTATGGTTTGAATCTGACTTCTGCCGATACTGTGATAATAGTTGATCCATGGTGGAACCCAATGGGTGAAAATCAAGCTATAGATAGAGCTCACAGAATTGGTCAAACAAAAAAAGTGATGGTTTATAAGATCATTACAAAAGGAACAATAGAAGAGAAGATACTTGATCTGCAACAAAATAAGAAAATGATGTTTGATAATATTATTGAAGAAGGTCAAAGCGTAATTAAGAAAATGGATGCCGAACAATTACGTAAGTTATTGGAGTATTAACCTTGCGAATGGTTATTGAATTTCTTGGTTTTCTTAACCTTCGCAATGGTTTTATTGTTTAGCTTAACAAAATGAAATATTATTATTCCGTAACAAAAGATAGAGAGAAAGAACTCAAAATTAAACGATCAACCTTCATCGCTCATTTGCATTATGTTAAAACAATGCAGGAAGCAAAAGAGTATATTTCTAAAATTGCTGCTGAGTACAAAACTGCAAATCATAATTGCTGGGCATATATTGTGGGTGAGAAGGGTGAAAGTTTTCATTCATCCGATGCGGGAGAACCATCCGGCACTGCAGGGCAGCCAATGCTGAATGTTTTAAAAAAACATGAAATGACCAATATTGTGGCAGTTGTAACACGCTATTTTGGCGGAGTGAAACTCGGTATACGCGGTCTTATAGAAGCTTATGGTGAAACGGTTGAAGCAGCAATTGGAATTATACCACTTAAGAAATTAATAAAATTATCTTCTTACAAAATTTCTTGTGGATATGATCTTGCCGATCAACTCAAATATAAAATAAAGCAATTAAAAGCTGAAGTAAGTAAAGTAGAATATGCAGCAGATGTTACAATCTCAATTTCAATTGAAGAACACCTTAAAGATGATCTAGAAAAGTATCTGATTGAATTGGAAAGAGCCGGGAAGCTGAAAATTTTAGAATCGAATAAAAAAGAATAACCACAGAGTGCACCAGTTTTCGCCAAGGCTACGCCGGGCATGCGGAGAACACAGAAAAAAATAATCTACTGTGCTGTCTCCCCTCGGTTTGTCACGGCGGAGTATAAGAGAAATAGTTTTACTCAGTAAAGCCGATTTATAGAAGACGGAAAGGGAGAATTTATAAGCCTATGGCTTATTAAAGAGGGTTTTTAAAATTTCACTCTGGATGCAAACTTACTTGTCATTCCCACGGAAGTGGGAATCTATTACTAAGTAGAATTAATTAAAAACAATAAAACATTTGACAAAGTTTTCATTTTTTTTTTTTTTCTGGAATTGTACTTAGCGATATTAAATGAAACAAAAAAACAATGCCTAAATAGAATTAGAATTGAAAAAGGAAGAGAGTGTTTCGATACAGCAAAGCTGGTACCCTTGCAAATGAATCTCCACAGCACTCTTCCCAAGAGACATTAATAATTATCATCAATTGGATGTCAAAATATTTGTGGACTCTCTTCCTTCAATTTGTTTTGAAGGAGGTAGATATGTTGTTCATTATCTGTAAGAATAAGTTTGTGTGAAGAATCTCTCTTTAAGAAGTTAACGTTTCCCGAGAAATGAATGAATTGAATGTTAATCTTTTTATAAATAAAAGAGGAGATCGTTTTGTGGAGAGGCAGGAAGAAGAGCGATTGTTTTTCTCCGAAAAGCCAACGATTACAAACCGACTCTTTAAAGGAGAATTAAAATGCGTAAAAGTACAATAATAATTATAAGCATCTTAGCGATGCTGTTGTTGGCAGGAAGTTTGATGGGATTTGTTGCAAATATTAGTGTCGATACAAATCGTGATGGATACGCTTATATTGTGATTACTAATCATAATGGTACAATAACATACGATATAATTCCAGATTCTGGAACCTTTGTTATTGATGACAATTCTAACAATACTCAGCAATCGTGTTACCTATGGGAGCAATATGGCTATGTTGCAACAGTATATGCTCATAGAGTTGTAAATGGTGTTACTATTACTGACACTGATTCTCAGAATTTTACATATGGCACAGCAACTTTTACACTTACTGTAGATCTTAGTGGAAATGGTTCGATACCAGGTCCTCCGCCAATGCAAGATTAAATAAACATTTCTGGCAGCACATAAACTGTGCTGCCAGAACAAAAATTTAAATATATTTTAAGGAGCCAAAATGAAAAAAATAATCTTATTATTAGTAGTATTGATTATTTCCACGTATATAACAGCACAAGAATTTGAAATAAATAAATTAGGTGAGATAGCTTATGCGCAAGGAAGCAAAGACTCAGAAAGTATTCAGGTGGTTGACAATTATTTATACTATTCAAGTCAGAATGGTTTAGAGATCTACGAAATTAATGGAGATGGCAGCATTACTAAAATTTCCATATTAACTATTGCAAGTTCAGGAAGTATGATTATTAAGGGTCAGTATTGCTTTCTAATCTCCGGTGGTTATGATGGTTCAAGTATAATTCCCGGATATTATTTAACAATATATAAAATCAATATAAGTGATGTATATAATCCTGTAATTGTAGATCAAATTGAATATCCGGAATTAAACTATTATGGCAGTATGAATAAATTTGGTAATTTATTAGTACTGAATTGGTTAGGTATGGGAGCATTTTATTATGATTTTTACAGTATTCCTGAGTTGGATTACATAGGACAAATTATTACAGAAAATCATCATAGAATTGTTAGTGATAGTTTATTGGTTAGACAGTATGATTTAATATTCTATATTGAACAATATAATCCTCCTGATGAGTTTGAAGTAATAGGAAGCATAGATGTTTCAGCATATTCTGATGGTAATTACGCATATGACCATTTCAAAGTGATAAATGATACGATTCTATCAGCCGTAAACTCAAAAAACATTACATTTTGGGATATAAGCGATACAACCAATTGGCAGTATCTATCCCGCTATACTCTACCTGCTAATATTTATATGTCAGGAAATAAACAATATGCAATTATGGGTGAAAATGCTGTAATATTTGATCCTTATCTTTTGCGACTTTTTGATATTTCTGACATTACTAATCCAATTTTGGTTGATTCAATAGAACATAATATGTATCTTTGGGGTCAAGCTTGCGATTATTATGATAACAACTTATATGTTGGTACCGTTAACGATGGCATTCAACATTACTGGATTGAAAATGATGCAGTTGAATATGTAGATAGCTATTACGATCATATAAGATTTCTCATTAGTGATATGTACGAAAATAAATTAATTACGAGTACTATTATGGGAGGATATTATCTATTTGATGTTGAGGACCCTTTGAACACAGTCGATTTGGGAAAATGGTTTGATGGAAAAGAATATTTGAAAATTCACAAACAGGGTGGTTGGATGGCACTAAAGGATTTTGAAGAATATTCTTTAGAGATATATGATATAACCGATCTGGAAAATCCGATTCTTAGGAATTCACTACCGATGAATAATTACGATTATCCATGGACTCTTTGCTATATTGATGAGTCTGATCCTAACTTTTTTTATTTATGTGATTATTTATCAAATATATTTTGGAAATTTGATATTTCAGAATCTGGTGAGCCGGTACAACTTTTTGAATTTAATTTACCAACAGATTTTCAATGTCTAACCATAATTAATTCAATTGCTTATGTAACTTATGGTGAAGATATTTATGATTTACTTGTGATTGACGGATTGGAAGAAAATGAACCATACATTGCAAATGATATTGATAACTTTTCAGAAAATAAATACCTGGATAATCAAGATGGATATTTAATAACAAATGTACCATATCATTCTAGTATAGCTCAAATTTTTCAATTGAATGACCCGTTGCAGCCTGAACTATATTTTACACCACAATGGGGTGAACGTATTGAGATAGAGGATGATTTAATATTTTCAAAGTTAAACCATATAGTTGGAGTTTATGAGAATAATCCTAATTGTACAGAACCAATTGCGATTTTTAATGGTTTGAATTATATCTACAACATTAATTTGACTGAGCATGAGGGGATAAATTATCTTATTACAATGGAAATGGCAAATATAGGTTTGTTTGAATATACGTATATTCCCAGCTCTGCAGAAAATGAAATACAAAAACCTGAGCTTACACTTTCTAATTATCCCAACCCCTTCAATCCTGAAACAATAATACAATTCAACACCGAAAACACCGAAGGTAACACCGAGATAGTAATTTATAACATTAAAGGTCAAAGAGTGAAGTCTTTCCCAATTAACCAATTCACTAATTCACCAGTTCACCAAGTCATTTGGGATGGAAAAGATGATAACAACAAACCTGTTTCCTCCGGTGTTTATATGTATCAGTTGAGTGTTAATGGTGAAGCAATTGCCAGTAAGAAATGTTTGCTGTTGAAGTAATCGAGATCTCTCGACAAGCTTTCATCCTTCATAGTATCTTTGCTACGGAGAACGGGCGAGATGACGAAGTAGGGTCAATTCTTCGAATTGACCGAAAACAGATGTTAGTTGATCAAAATCTAAGGGTCAATTCTTTGAATTGACCGTGCTAAAACTTTTCGGACGATTAAGGATAATCGTCCCTACAAAATTTTTATTCCTAAACCCCTCTCTTTTATTTATCCCAGATAATTTTATGCAATTGTAATTGCATTCGTACAGGAAACTTGTCTTTAATTATCCACTTTGCCAAATCTTGTGGTTCGAATTTTTCAGAAACGGGTGAAAATAGAATTTCAAAATCATTCAGTTTATATTTAATTATAAAATCTTTTGCCCAATTATAATCAAAATTATCTGATAATACAAATTTGATCTCATCATTTTCTTTATTAATATATTCAAGGTTTTCAATTAGGAAGCTATTTACTTCACCGCTTCCCGGGCATTTTACATCAACAATTTTTATTACATATTCAGGTACATTTTTTAATGAAATCGATCCATTTGTTTCTAAAAGAATCGTGTATCCATTTTTATGCAATGATTCAAATAGTTGGTTTATTTCAGGTTGCAGAAGTGGTTCACCACCGGTTATCTCTACTAGTCTAACAGAATCGTATCCTTTTACTTTCGTAATAATATCATTTATAGAAAGTGAAATATCACTTTCATAACTGTAGGTTGTATCACAGTAATTACAACGTAAATTACAACCCGCTAATCTAATAAAAATACAAGGTAATCCAGCGTAAGTTGATTCACCTTGAATACTACAAAAAATTTCTGATATGTTTAGCATTTTTTCTCCTGCTAATCACACGAAACAACACGAAAAAAACTACAAAGTCAAATCCATTCTTTCGCGATATTTAGCATTTTTCGTGGGCATGATTTTATCATGTGCCTCTGTGTTGATCTTTTAAAAAGGTAAGAACGGGAAATCTTTTTTGTACCCCAGTTTCTTATTAATCGACTCAGTGATCTTTTCCGGATGTCCAAGCACAAATCTATCTTCTCCAAAGAAATAATAATCATCTTTATTTATATCGAATTCATTTAATAATTTCACATCACCATATATTGGAGTGCCTTTATGAATTAGAAGCTCAATATCTTTCATTTGTACTTGAAGTAAATTCCTAAAAGGATCTTCTTCATGTTTTTTAATTAGTAACAAGTTAGATGTATGTTCAGTAATTGTTCCGTATTCTTTCGGAAGTTTAAGCGCTTTTACTGCATTTATTGTGATCATTTTGAATATCTGTTTCATAGGAATATGCGGGAATTTTTGGTGAGCAAACTTGAGTTCTTCCAAAAGATTAATACTCCCGGACATCGTGGAATCGGTTCCTAAAACCACATTTACACCATATTCCAGACATGCATCTGTATCAAGTGTTTTACCAATCAAATAATAATTTGAGTTGGGACACCAGCAAATAGATGTTCCAGCCTCTGCACATTCTTTAATCTGTTTTCTAGTCAGTGCGATCCCATGAATGAGAAGAGTATTAGATTTGAGTAATTTCAGCTCTTTCAACTTTGGAAAACATTTTCTTGAAAGATCATCATTTCCTTCTCCAAGGTGCATAATAAATGGAATATTACCATTTGTTTTTACATATTCCTCTTCGGCTGTGTCACCTCCCCACCAGTTGCCCATGGAAAGAGAATGATGCTGGGTGTAGCTCTCAAGAACATTTATTGGATTATCTTTATAGTATGAAGGTTTTTGCTTTGGAATATGGTCTTGCACAACAGCACAACCGGAAAATAAGTTTTTGTAGATTCCCAATAACACGATCTGATTTGCAGCTTCTTGAGTGAGATTAAAAGAGCCATCATTTATCCAGACTTTATTTCTTTCGAGGAATGTGTTTGTTTCCTTCATATCCTCAACCCAGATATTTACGTTAGGATATGTTTTACCGAAGCCTGCTTTTGGATACCAATTGCTTATAAGATGATCATGACTATTAATAAAAGGAGGATAAGCAATGGAATTTGAACAATCAAATTGTATATTTTTATCTTTGAGAAATGAACTATTGATCCTTATGTTTACTCCTTTAATTATCTTTTCAGGATTACAAACACAAGAATTAACTTTTATTTTCATACTATCTTAATTTTTTTGTTATTTGCGGAACTATTTCGAACAAATCACCAACCAATCCCAAGTCGGCAACTTTAAAGATTGGAGCATCAGGATCTTTATTAATTGCAATGATGTAATCTGAGGATTGCATTCCAGCCAGATGTTGAATTGCACCGGAAATTCCAATCGCAATATATATTTTGGGTTTAATTGTCTTTCCAGTCTGACCAACTTGATGTGGATATGATATCCAATCTGCATCAACAGACGCTCTGGAAGCTCCAATAGCACCATCAAGAACCTTAGCCAGATCTTCAATTATTACAAAGTTGTCCTTGTTCTTTAAACCTCTACCACCGGTAACCACAAGATCAGCTTCGACCAGGTTAATTGTTTGTGATTCGTCTTTTACGAATTCCAAAAACTTTGTATCATCTTTCAGAACAGAAAAATCAATAGTTTCTTTGATAACTGTTCCTTCTCTGGAATCATCTCTTTCTAACGGGTCCATTACTTTATGACGAACCGTTGCCATTTGCGGGAGATGATTTGGAGTTACAATTGTTGCCAGGATATTCCCACCGAAAGCAGGTCTGGTTTGCATCAGATTATTTGTGTCGGGATCAATTTCCAAACCTGTACAATCTGCAGTTAATCCT
>JAUVKM010000203.1 GCA_030596265.1 Candidatus Cloacimonadota bacterium | reverse complement strand
ATAGAATCTTTTATTTGACTAATTAATAAACAATTAAATTTATTCTCTGGAATGTATTATGCATTATATTAAGGAAAAGTTGGAATAATAAAATATGGAGGAAAAAATGTTAAAAAATTTATTTGTGGTCTTATTAATTATGTGTTCATTGCTTTTGATGGCAGATGCATATGATCTGCGTAATGTAAATGGCGAGAATTATGTTCCCGCTGTTAGAAATCAAGGTAATTACGGTACCTGCTGGACTTTTGGTGCCTATGCTTCTATGGAAGGAAACCTGATGATTACCGGTGCTTGGACTGTAGCCGGAGAAACAGGAGAACCAAATCTTGCAGAAGCACATCTGGATTGGTGGAATGGATTTAACGATCACAATAATGATGATACTGATCCGCCCACTGGTGGGGGATTGCAGGTTCATATGGGCGGGGATTATCGTGTTACAACTGCTTATCTTTCGCGTGTAGAAGGTGCTGTGCGTGAAATAGATGCACCATACTCAAATATTACTTCACCTCCCGATAGATGGTTGGCAAGTTACCATTATTTCTATCCAAGAGATGTGGAGTGGTATATATTAGAAGATGATCTCTCGAATATAGATGTGATTAAACAAACGATAATAGATAATGGGATTTTAGGAACCTGTATTTGTTATGATGGTTCATTTATTTCAAGTTATAATCACTATCAGCCGCCAAGTAACACATTAGATCCAAATCATGCAGTATCTATTATAGGTTGGGATGATGATCATGCAACTCAAGCGCCATTACCCGGAGCATGGATAGCAAGAAATAGCTGGGGCTCAAATTGGGGTTACGGTGGTTATTTCTGGATCTCATACTATGATAAACATTCTTGCCGTAATATTGAGATGGGTGCAATCTCTTTTCAAAATGTAGAGCCAATGGCATACGATAATGTTTACTATCATGATTACCATGGCTGGCGCGACACATTATCAACAGTTACTGAAGCTTTCAACGCTTTCGAAGCTACAGGAACTCAAGTTATAGAAGCTGTGAGCTTCTTTTCTGCTGTAGATAACGTTGATTATATAATAAAAATATATGATGACTTTGACGGAACCGTTCTTACAAATGAACTTTCTCTTGATTCCGGTGCTTATGATCATGCTGGATTTCATACTGTTGAATTAACTACGGGCATTACAATGAACGAAGGAGATGATTTCTATGTTTATTTATCCCTTTCAGATGGAGGGCACCCGTATGACAGAACTTCTGATGTCCCTGTATTATTGGGAGCTGCTTATCGTACAATTGTAGAGTCATCTGCCAATCCTGAAGAAAGCTACTATAAAAATGGTGCAGATTGGCTTGATTTTTATGATTATGATGATCCATCAGGATTTCAGAACACAGGCAATTTTTGTATAAAGGCTCTATCTATAAATGGTGTTCAACTTGATCCTCCTACAAATATAAACATAGATGATGAAACGGGATTTCTTACATGGGATGCTCCTACATCAAGAGATCTTACCGGATATAATGTTTATCTAGATGATATGAATAATTCTATTACATTTACCACTGATCTTCAATGTTTGCTTACGGATTTTGAAGAATTGGTCGCAGATCAAGATTATACAGCTGGTGTTTCTGCCGTTTATGATGATCCGGGTGAATCAGCAATATTTACTATTAATTTCACTTATTCAGGAACAGAAGCCAATGATGCTCTTATTACTACAACAATTCTTAATGGTAATTATCCTAATCCGTTCAATCCTGAAACTACGATTTCTTTTTCAGTCGTACAAACATCTTCGTTGGTGAATCTTGAAATCTATAATCTAAAAGGTCAGAAAATAAAAACTCTGGTTAACGAGATATTATCGGAAGGAAATCATTCGTTTGTTTGGAACGGAACAGATGAAAAAGGAAAATCTGTTGCTTCCGGAGTTTACCTATATAAGATGAGAACGGGAAAATATGTTTCTACTAAAAAAATGATTCTTATGAAATAGTTTCATAAAACCTTGCGAAAGGTTTCATACAGAGTTTCTCTCACTAAACCTTCGCAATGATTGGAAGTGATGAAGTTAAAATCTTTCAGGGTGCATGTTCTCATGCACCCTGAGTATTATAAGAAATAATAGAGGAATTATGAAGATTTTATCGTGGAATATTGCAAATTATGATGATCATCCTAAATGGATGACTAGAAAGAATTTAATTGCTGATGAAATAATAAAGGCAGATGCGGATATCATGGCATTGCAGGAAGTGCGATTTAACAGAGATCATCCTAGCACAAAAGCTACATATCTGAATACTGCTGAACAACTACTTGTGCAGCTTCAAACCATGAATAAATTTGTAGATGCAAAGATCATTACGCAATCTGCAATGCATTATCAGCCAGTTGGTTTTTGGGAAGGTCTCTCAATTATTTCTAATGATGATATCATGGAAACGGGAGCAATGTTCCATTCTTATATTCAAAATCCCACAGATTTGAACAAAAGAATAACACAATATTCAGTTGCGGTTTCCAATAATTTTGTGTTCTTTCTTTTTAATACTCATTTCTCAAATGATGAAACAAATTTAAGATCGAATATTGGTGAGGTAATGAGCTATACAGAACGATTTGCAGGATATCCTTTAATTTTACTGGGTGATATGAATGCAACTCCTCAAAATGAGAATATTCACAAACTAACAATGCAGGGATTTATTGATATTTGGAATAAACTTAATCCTAAAAATGATGGTTTTACATATCCCAGCTCTGCTCCTGCAAAACGTATTGATCACTGTTGGGCAAATGAGGTTTTTGCAAATAAAATTAAAAGTATAAAACTAATTGGAAATAAGCCAAATAAAGATGGACTTTATCCATCCGATCATTTGGGTTTGGTAGTGGAAATATAGTAATTCTTTTTGCACAAAATGAGGTTAATATGAAAGTGAAATATTACCGTCCATTAACTCACAAATTATTCCTAATATTCGGATTAATTGTTTTAAATTTGTTATTTGTATCATGTTCTAGTGTACCCCAAAAAAGTACTATCATAACATTATTAATCAATGGGGATTATGAAAAGTCAAAGTTATTACTAAATAGATTTAACAATAAATACAGTGAACTAAATTCAAGTGAAATGTGCAATTATCATTATTATAATGGGTGTTATTATTATTTGATCAAGAAACACGATCATGCTGAAGAAGAATTTAATAAGTGCCTTGAGCTAAATCCATCTTATTTGCAAGCATTATATAGTCGAGCTAGTCTGAGAAAAGTCCATCTATTAAATTATTTAGGGGCTATTCAAGATTATGAGGAAATTATTGAAATATTAAAATACCTTGAAGATATTAAATACTTTGATGAAAAATCATTAATTGCACTCTATTCAATTGAATGTATGGATGAACTACGGATACCCAAAGAGTTCCGCAAACAAAAAAATCAATTAAATCTAACAAATCATTTTAATAGCATCGCGATGAAACCTCAAATGCTAAGAGATTATTCTTATCGTAATTTGATTGATTGTTTTTATAACAACAATGAAATAGAAAAGGCAATTAATTATATTACTAATTTGTTTGAAACACAACAAGATGAAATGAGCCTATCTGATTATCACTCTTATACCAGAACATTAGGTAAATATTATTTTGAATTGAATGAGTATCAAAATGCTATCAATTCTTTCAATAATTGTTTGGAATTTGATGCAGATAACTATGAGATCTATTATAAAATTGGAATTAGTTATTTCTTTTTAGATGATTATGACTCTTGTGTTAAAGAATTAACAACTTGCCTTGAAATAATGAGAAATATTGATTTTGCAAAAGCAAATAAACGTGCTCAAGCATCACATAGTCTATTCATACAGAGAGTGAATTTAGAAGCTTTTGATGAGCACTCAAATTTATTGATAAGTGTTTTATTATATCGAGCAAAAAGTTATAGTAAACTTGAAGAATTTGAAAAGTGTATTGTAGATTTAAATGAAGTTATTGCTAAAAACCCAAACAATGCAAATGCTTATTACTATAGAGGATATAATAATAACTATCTCGGCAACAAAGAGTCTGCATTAAAAGATTTCTTAAAAGTATTAACAATAAATCCAAAGATGAATTCTGTTAATTATAGTGTTGCACTAATCTATGATGCAAAAGAGGAATATACAAAAGCGTATGAATATTATAATAAATTTATTAATAATGAAACAAATAAAACAGCACAAAAATTTATTTTCTCTGTTCGCAGATTAAAAAAATTACAAAACAGATAATTATACTTATCCTAGTTCTGATCCTGCAAAACGGATTGATCTCTGCTGGGCAAATAATTTTTTTTGCAGACAAAATTAAAAGTATAAAATTAATTGGAAATAAACCAAATAAAGATGGACTTTATCCATCCGATCATTTGGGTTTGTTAATAGAAATATAAAGGATTGATTATGAAAAAAATATTTATTATATTATTGCTTTTCTCAATAACTTTCATTTATGCAATTGAATTAACAATTACAGA
>JAUVKM010000069.1 GCA_030596265.1 Candidatus Cloacimonadota bacterium | reverse complement strand
TAAAATCCAGCTACGCTACAGCAAACATAAGGGATATTGAGTTGAGATGCAAGTGCAGCGATTACAAACCTAGTTTGGATACTATCAACACCATCGATAACAATATCGCAATCTTTTAATATTTCAAGTCCATTTTCTGCGTCAAATTTTTTATCGTAGGCAGTGCTCATTACTGCTGAGTTTACTTTTTCAGCACTTCTTTTTGCCTGTACTACTTTAAATATTCCAAGATTATCCTCGTTACAATATAACTGACGGTTTAGATTCGTTAGTTCAAATTTGTCACCATCTACTATAACCAATTCTCTTATTCCAAATTGGACTAATTCTTGGATAATGTATCCACCAAGTCCGCCGCAACCAATAACAGCTACCTTAGTGTTGTAGATTTTTTCTAATTCTTTTTTGGAAAATGATCCTTCATTAGCGAAAAATCTACCTTTCATTATCCACCGCCCACGGGAGGAAACAACGAGATAATATCACCATCTTTCAATTCTTGCTCCGGCGGAGAGTATATTCCATTTATCAAGAGAATAGCAACTTCATTTAATTCTATATTTAATTTTAGAATAATATCTTTGGGAGTTATCCCTTTTTTATAATTTATATCCAGTTGTTTGTCTCTGTTTTCCCGCAGAGTTGCAAACAATTTAACGCAAATACTCATAATCTTTCCTTATTTAGAGAGTTATTCAAAATCACGGACATATCAAGATTTTTCGATACCATAGACAATCTGCACAGGATGGGCTATTCCCCCAACAATCAATCTCAGTAGTTTCTACATAATGACATACCTCTTCAAGAGAGCAATCGGTACAGGATGGAAAGAGTGCATTTTCTACCTTATATCTGAACCATGTGTAATCTCGTCTATTCCAAATGTCAAGTAAACCATCACTTGTTATATCACCAAAAGATTGGGAAACGATTTGTTTATGTCTGCTCATTACAATCTCTTTTCCACTGTGAAGTAACCTGTAACACGGACAAATCTTTCCATCCCATCTGACGACAAGAGAGTGATTCTCCATAAAATTACAATATCTTTCTGTCTTTAATTCAAAATTTGGTATTACCATATTAGTTTTTGAATAGCCTATCCATCTCGTTTTCGAAATCTCTTCGGGTTCATCTTTTAAATATAGAATAGAATCTATCATATCATCTTTTATGGGCAAGATATTAGAAAACCTTATCTCGTCAATCTTGTATTTTTTTAGCATTTCTCTAACGAAATTTGGTAATTTACCAATATTATCTTTTGTTAAAACCATTTGTAGAGCAATTTTTGTTTTAATTGTAGATTCTTTATTATAAGCTATGATTTTTTCTATGTTTTCAATTAAATATGCTTTATTATCGTGCTCATTATCATCAGTTTCACATGAGAAGATTATCTTATTGACATGTTTATCTAATAAAAAATCAAGATGTTTACTCAGCAGTTCGGCATTCGTATTTAGGATAACATCAAGTTTAAGGTTCTTTAAAAAAGCTACTAATTCATCTACTTCCGGATGGAGTAATGGTTCTCCAATGCCTCCTAAGACTACTTCCTGCAGTTTAGGCAGCAACGCAATTTCTTCTTTTATCCTTTCTATCGTGGAATGTGTCATGTTCCCTAATTTTTCAGTAAAACTGCTTCTAAAACACATACCACAAGAAAAATTACATAAAGCAGATAACTCCAAATATATTTTTTCTATTTTATTATTGTGAGAGATGGAGATTGTCACATCTTTTGATTTGTAAACATTTTTTCTCATAGTGTAATTATAAAAATGCCTTCACCTCTTTTGTAAAAGATGAAGGCACATTTTCCTTATAAGCCTAACTCTTTAAGCTTTTCTTTAGTTGGGATACCTTCTTTACTCCAACCTCTTTCTTCATAATAGAGAGGAAGTAGTTCATTTAATTTGTGTTTCCAGCCCTTAGATGGTCCGCTTGGAATTTCTTCTTCAAGTAATCTTTTAGGAAGTTTATCCTCACCAGGTAGGATGCCGGATTCTAAGTTAAATAGTTTTTCCATATTCCAAATTCTATCACCAGCTTCCAAAATACTGTTGGCATCATGATTTGTCCCTGAAGCGGCATTAATAAGTTCAGCATAATCATCAGCACCACAAGCAAATGATGTGAATAGGCATAACCCGAGAGAGTCAATTGTTGCAGTTAGATCCTGGAAGACCTTTGCCCAGGTTGCCTTGCCATCAAGGGAGAATCTATCTATAGCTTCTGGGTGAGCTAATATTTCCGGAGCGATCAAATAGCCGCGCACATGGCAACCACCTCTGTTGGAAGTTGCATATTGTAATCCCATACCCTGAATTCCACGAGGATCATAGGCAGGAATTTCCAGTTTTTTTACACTCATAGAAATTTCAGGATGACCATAACTGTCGCAAAATCTATATGACCCCATAGATAATTTTTTTCCAAGACCTTCTCTTTTGCCCATTTTAATTGTCCAATCAACAATTGAATCTGTATTTCCAAATTCTAATGGATTGCCTTCGAGTTCTTCGTCTTTAATAATACCTTTTTGATACAATTCCATTGCAGCCGCAATTGTACATCCGGCAGAAATTGTATCTAATCCGTATTCGTTACACCAATAATTTGCTTTGATTACGGCTTTCAGGTCATTTACTCCGCAGTTGGCACTATAAGCCCATACAGTTTCATATTCAGGTCCGCCACCTTCGATATCATCGGCTTTACAATATCTACCGCAGGCGATAGGGCATCTATAACAAGGATCTTTTCTGACTAAATAGTTATCAGAGAGAGTCTCACCCGATATTTGTTCAACGTCGTCCAAATGTGCCTCTTGGAAATTTCTGACTGGGAAAACACCGCTTTCGTTGATTATATTAACAAGAACAGCTGTACCGTAGGCAGGTAATCCAGTACCCGTGACACCATCATCTTTCAATTTCTGCATCCACTTCTTGTTTACAATTTTTAATTCTTCTTCGTTGGCAATTTCCACTTTTCCGCTACCCTTAACTACAATGGCTTTGAAGTTTTTACTGCCCATTACAGCTCCCACGCCACTTCTGCCTGCTGCTCTATAGCGGTCATTCATAACGGACGCAATTTCGGATAATTTTTCACCAGCAGGACCAATGGTCAGCACTTTAGATTTTGGAGCACTTTCGCTCTCTAAAATATCGGTTGTTTCACCTACAAGTTTACCCCAAAGATAGGAAGCGTCTTTTAGCTCTACTTTGTCGTCTTCAATTGTTAAAAAAACAGGTTTTTCTGATTTTTCTTCTACAATTATGGCATCATATCCAGCCATCTTTAACTCTGCTCCCCAATATCCACCTGAGTTAGAGCAGGCTACAGTTCCGCTCAAAGGAGATTTAGTAACGACCATAAATCTACCACCTGTAGGCACAGGCGCAGCCGTTAAGGGACCTGTTACAAAAATGATTTTGTTTTCTTTAGAAAGTGCATCAATTTTTGGATCGATCTCTTTTGAGAGGATGTATGTTCCTAATCCCCTTCCGCCGATAAATTTGGCTGCTATTTCCGGATCAAGATTTTCTTTCTTGATCTCTCCAGTTGCAAGGTTAACTCTTAAGATTTTTCCTGCATAAGCTTTCATTTCTCCTCCCTTTGTTTTTTTGGATAATCTCCTTTCCAAACGCGGGAGGCAGGGTCGTTTCCAACCAAACCCTATCGACCTATCTTCTTAGAAGAACAGTAGAAAAATAGATTTCGGAAATCTTTGAAACAAGGCGAATATAGAAACAATGAAGTGTCAAGAACTTACTTAATTTGCTAAATTATTCCAATGGGTAAAGGTATTGCAGAGAATGATAAATTCAACAATTAAACCTTTTATTCTACTAATTTTTTTATTCATCTCAACTACTCAACTATTAAACCACTTAGTCCATAAACATTTTCTAATTGACTCATTAATTTCATTTATGCAAATTTGGTTTTGTAATTATGTAAGAAAAGTGTATAATTGAAACAGATATTATTTCTAACGTATTGTTTAAAAAGGTTTCATATGAAATTAAAAAAAGGGTTAAAATTCTTTGACGTATTCAGTATAGCAACTGGAGCAATGATAAGTTCCGGAATTTTTATCTTACCCGGACTTGCCTTTGCTCGAACCGGTCCGTCAGTAGTTATTTCATATTTTCTGGCGGGAATTCTTGCTCTGATAGGAATTCTCAGTATTATCGAACTTTCTACAGCTATGCCCAAAGCCGGCGGTGATTACTATTTCATCAATAGAAGCCTGGGGCCGTTCATAGGAACTATTTCCGGTTTTTTAAGCTGGTTCGCATTATCGTTGAAAAGTGCCTTTGCTATATTTGGTATATCGGAGATAATTTTTATTGTAACCGGATTTCCGGTATTGATCTCTTCAATTATTGTTTGTATTTTTTTTATCGTGTTAAATTCGATTGGAGTAAAAGAAGCTGCTAAATTCCAGGTATCACTTGTATCAGGGTTACTAATTTTAATGGTTTTGTACATAATCTTTGGATTTTCAAAAATGAATATGTCTCATTTCTATCCTTTTGCACCCAAGGGGATCAATCCAATTTTTGCTACAGCCGGTTTTATTTTTATCTCTTTTGGTGGATTATTGAAAGTGGCAAGTGTTTCGGAGGAAGTTGACAATCCCAAAAAGAATATTCCACTTGGAATGATCGCTTCTGTGATTTCTGTTACGATTATCTATATTTTAATCCTAATTGTTACTGTTGGAATTTTGCCAGCAGAAACGTTTTCCGGTTCACTTACGCCGATCGCCGATGCTGCAAAAAATATTTTTGGAACACCTGGTTTTATAATCATCTCAATTGCAGCCTTATTAGCCTTCATCACAACTGCAAATGCTGGGATAATGTCAGCATCTCGTTATCCATTAGCTCTCAGCAGAGATAATCTTCTACCTAGTGCCATCAGTAAAGTAAGTAAAAAATTCAAAACGCCTGTTCTCTCGATTTCCATAACCGGTTTGTTTATTGTTCTGGCATTACAATTACCTTTGGAAATGTTAGTAAAAGCCGCTTCCGTTGTTATTTTAACTGCATATGTTTTAACAAATCTTGCAGTAATTATTTTAAGAGAAAGTAAACTGAAAAATTATAGACCAAGTTTTAAGGCACCCTTATATCCCTGGTTGCAAATATTCGGAATTATTGTCTTCACATTTTTCATTATCGATCTCGGTCTGGAAGCTATTGAGATCAGTATTGCTTTTCTTTTGATAGGCGTTAGCTTTTACCTGTTTTACGGAAAGAAAAAATATGCAGGTGAATACGCACTTTTACATCTGTTGAAAAGAATAACTGACAACAGGTTAACAGATCATATTTTGGAATCTGAATTCAGAGATATTTTATGTGATCGAGACAATATAGAACCTGATAAATTTGATAAGCTGGTTAAAACAGCAAAAATTATAGATCTAGAGGGTCCTCTTGAAATAGATCAGCTTTTTGAAATAATTTCTGAAAATATTTCTAAAAAAATTGAGATAGATAAAGAAGAAATCTTTACTCTGTTAAAAACCAGACAGGAAGATTGCAATACAGCTATATCTCCTTTTATTGCTATTCCGCATATAATAATCGAGGGTAGTGATCATTTTTTTTTAATGCTTATCAGGTGTAAAGAGGGCATCAGATTCACTTCTAAAGAAGATTCAGTGAAAGCTGTATTTACCTTTGTTGGAACAGAAGAAGACAGGGCATTTCATCTGAAAACCTTAGCCTCAATTGCCACCCTTGTTCAAAAAGAAGATTTCGAAGAAAAATGGCTGACTGCTGCTGATACTCATTACTTAAGAGATATGGTTTTACTGAGTAAGCGAGTAAGATTTGCAAGAGGGAAAAATGAAAATACAAGGTAAAAAAAGAATACTCACATTCAATGCAGTTTTATTCGCTATTCTATTTTTATCAATTACATTTAACAAAGAAACATTAAGACCACTCACCGGACACACGGCATTTATTGGGACTATAACTGGATGCTTCCCCAATTTTATGGCTGCTTTTATTATCAGTCTTTGTTTAGTGAATGGGATCGTAACAAAAAAACCTAAACATGATCGTTTAATTGTTTATCTTAGCTCTATAATTATATTCTTAATCTTGGCAGTTGAAGAACTGATGCCCATGTGGGGAGCCAGCACACATTATGATCTGTTCGATATTGTAGCAAGCGGGATAGGATCATTACTGGCGATCATTATTTTTGAACTGATTGTTTTGAAGCGGAAAAATATTAAATTACGCTCTTGATTAATTTGTCACCCTGAGTTTATCGAAGGGGCAAGTTATCTCTCATATTGATTAATTCAAAAATTATTTACCACAGACTTTCACTGACCAATTTACTTGCCGGCTCAATAGTATCGTTTGGTGAAATAAAATTTGTTGATTAATAGTACTTCATTCCTAATTTATCTGCCCAATTTTCGGGGTATCCTTTATAATAATTTTGCCATCTTTCTTTTTTATAGGATAAATACAACGAGCCGTAAATAACTCGAAGAATAGACGGCAGCCCAATAATTATCAGATAAAGAGGTCCAAAAAATAGTGATTGAATAGAATGCCCAAATTCGTGTTCCTTATTATTACCTTGAATCATTATTACTGCATTATCAGTTTGGGACCAGAAAATAAAACTGCCGAGACTAATACCAAAATTTGGAGTTTGAAAAAAATGTCTATTATGCAGCCTTTCATATTTTTGGATCTTACTTCTAAAGTAAAACCAGATAAAAATGCCCAATATGTTCTGAGGTAATTCCCATAAAAATATTATAAATATTAATAGTCTTTTCATGGTTACTCCTTTAAATTATCTTTCTGTTAATACTTAAAGTGTGCAAAACGATTTTTTCTGTCAAAGAGATTTTGTTATTGACCTATAAGTTTCAATTTGGCAAATTCGGTTGCGTTCGTTAAATAAACATTGAATTTGATTAGTATCTAAATTTTTTTTACAGGATATTGAATAAACAAATGTCTTAAATCATTAGGAGGCGAAAAATGAAAATCATTATCAAACTTTTACTTTTAAGCTGCTTAGTAGGACTATTTATCTGGGGTTGCAGTGATGAAGGACTCACAAATGCTGACCTGACGGATGAAGAAGCATTGGATCTACTTATCACAGACAATCAATCATACTTCGACACAAATAATCACTACGGAGAAGAAGATACTACCGATGTTCGAATCGGTTATAGAGATCCGCTTAATACTTTCTTCTGGTATCGGGAGTTGCAAAGTGCATCATTGAATTACAATATTCTTATTACCGGTGATTCTGCTTTTGTAGAATTTAATGGAGATTTTACCGGTGTATTGAATTTATTTGCTGTGCAGGATTCAATTGAACTTCACATAAAAGATTTTGTAGAACACAGTGCAAGAAACGCTGTTTTCAAACGTCTTGAAGATATTGAAGATGACCCATTGAACAGAAGAGGATGGCGATTGACAGATGTTTCCGGAGCAGAAACAGGTCCTGGAGATCAAAGCGTGAGAATTGACAGCGTACGTTTGAATTGCGATAGTTATCCCGATACTGTCTTCACCGATCCAATGGCTCTTTTTTCTGTTGATGATCTGATCACTCTGTATCCCCAGGAAAGATGCAGTCTAACGGTCTATACAAATTTCGATGTGAATGTAGAAAATGATTTTGTCTTCCTTCATTCCTGGAGACGATTCATTCAGCATTTCAGATCTCGTTTTCAATTCATAGACAATGGAGTTTATACTGGTGTGTGGTATGCTCCGGCAAATATGGGAAATGTTTTGACTACTGTTCATCATGCTGCTTTTGATATGATAAAATATGAGACGCTTATGGATGATGAATTTCAATATGATTCTAATGCATGGTTGTTACCTTATAGAGTTTCTGTGGAGTGATTAAAAACAAGATTATCTTTTTTATAAGCAGTAATAGGAGCACTAAATGATAATTTATAAAAGCGCTATCGAAGGAATAAAAGCCGAACAATTAAAGGGTTTCTTTGTAGGATGGCTAAAACAGCCTTCACAAAAGACTCACTTGCAGATCTTGCAAAACAGTGCCTTTGTAATTCTGGCAATTGATGATCAAACAAATGAGGTAATTGGTTTTGTTAATGCCATTTCAGATAAAATATTGAGTGCCTATATCCCGCTTCTGGAAGTTTTACCAGAATACCAAAAACAGGGAATAGGAAAAGAACTCATGACAAGAATGTTGGATAAATTGAATAAACATTATATGATAGATCTTTGTTGTGATGAACCGCTAAAACCTTTTTACCAGAAGTTTGGTCTCTCTCCCATGCCGGCAATGGGGAAAAGAAATTTTAAGTTTCAAAAAGGTAACATTTAGTTGTTTGGTTATTATCTATTCATAAGAAAAAGAATCGTCATTTATCAGTATTGTAATTGATAATTCAGGCTGAATGACAGCAAAATCTTTTTCTATATATTCCTGTATATAGCTTCCAGAATAATCTCCATATGAAATTGGAGAATCATCTTCCGGAAGAGGTAATAAAAATTCATACTCAGGTGTGTTTTCGCCAATTGCCAGAGAGTCGATTGTTACATTATTCTCTACACCGGTCATTTCTAACTCGATATTGGTAATTTTAGACGAACTAACATTAATAATTACTACTTCATATTTAGTAAGATCATCTGCAGAAGTGGTATCATTACAACTTGCAATAATAAATACTGCGAACATTACGATTGATAATATTAATGATCTTTTCATGGTTACTCCTTTAAATTATCTTTCTGTTA
>JAUVKM010000196.1 GCA_030596265.1 Candidatus Cloacimonadota bacterium | reverse complement strand
AAGTAATCCAACATTTAAAGGATGAATATCTTCTTTGGGACCGCGAGCAATATTCATATTAATGCAAAGCTTTTCAAATGATATTTTTGTGATTTGTTCATACAGAGAACTTTTAACTTCCTTCAAGAATGTGGTGATGTTCATAAGATTTATATCATCCAGTGTTGCTTGTTGATTGATTCTATTATCAAAAGTAACTTTAGCAGTAAGTTCAATTAATTTTAAAACTTCTTGGTGATTTGCCGTAACTGTGGAAGACATACGTCTGATGTAATAAAGTTTGCTTGTCTTGTCTGAAATTCTTTTTGGAGCTTTGTAGGGTCTTGTATCTCCGGGTGGAACCCAAACAACAATAAAATGTTTTCCATCAAATATTTCAGGAGAAACAGTAGGAAAGTAATTTGGAGAAATGTAATTACAAATTTTTAAGAGTTCTTTTTGAATTTTATCAATTTGATTTATTTGGATACCGGAAGGAGGAAGCTTGGCAACACCATTCTCTTCAGTAATACCAATAATAATATATCCACCGCCAATGTTATTAAAATCATTAGCAAAAGCACAAATGGTATGTAGAATCTTTTCTGGATTCCAACCAGTTTTTAATTCGATTCTCTCACTTTCAATTATATTGCCTTTGATTAAGTCTTCAATATTAATGGGTAATGCCATTTTATATTTTCCTTTTTATTAATAATAACATTTTATTAATTCGATTATTATAAGTTACGTGTCAAGAAGAAAAGGCAAAGTGAAAAAAGGTGTCATCCTGACGTATCTTGTAAAAGGATTCCTCAGAGTGACGGGTATAAAAGAAATTAGAAGTTAGAAGTTAGGGATTAGGGATTAAAAGATAAAAGCAAAAAAGTAAAAATGTAAAAATTGGGAAGCAGTAAAAAAAAGAAAAAACGGTCGGAGTTAATTATCTCTGACCGTTCTAAATTTGAATAAAATATAGCTTACTCATAAGCTATTTTCTCAGATGTTTTTTTTCTTTTTTCTCTTCATTCCATTTTCGAATTAAGTTTTTCGTTTTCATTTTTCTCTCCTTTTTCACTTATATGCCCCATTAAATTGCATTTGCCGTTCCAGTTAATAGTGTGTAAGTTAATTGTTTTATTCGCATGATGTTACAATAACACTATATATAGTTGGTCAATAAAATTTATATCAAAATGATAAGAGTAATTTGTGTAGTGTTATCAAAAAGATAATAAATAGAGGAAGTACAGAGTGCAGAGTACGAAGTGCCTGAGTACAGGAGAAGAGGAAAGGAGTTAGGAGTTAGGGATTAGGGATTGGGGATTAGGAATGAAAAGATAAAAAGAAAAGAAGAAAAGAGAAGAGTTAGGGGTTAGGAGTTGGGGATTAGGGATGAAAAGAAAAGATTCTTCATCGAAAGCCTTTGTGAGTTCATCCTCAGAATGACAGTTTTTTTACTCCCTTCCCATTTAAGTATTGACTTTGCAAAGCAAAACGATTGCCTTCTCTTTTTAAAGGGAAGGGTTGGGAGATGGGGTTCATCTTCCTGCACCTTCTCATGTTCCCTCTCCTAAAACGAAGGAGAGGAGAGGGATAGCAGGGTGAGGTAAATTCCTTAACTTTTAATTTGACAGCAACTTACAATATTCTGTTTAATGTACTTGCATTTGAATAACATAGGCAAGGGAGGGAGTTTATGTTCTTAAAAGTTGCAGTAAAAATTTTGTTATTAGCAGCGTTGTGTTTTATTCTAAGTAGCTGTTTGAACACCGAGTTCAAGCACTATTTTTTTAAGATCAATGCAGATAGTTCCGGTACTGGAATAATTAAATTCATTAATATTGTATCTGAAGAAGATGAAGAGCAAGATGTTTCCACCACAAATTTTGATACACTTATCAACAATTACATAAATGGAACTACCTTCGAAGAAGCAAATCCTAATTTCAATGTGATCAGTAAAGAGTTATTTGAGGAGAATGGTGTATTGAACGGTCAGGTTGAATTCACTTTCAAAGATTTTCAAGACATCGGATTTTATCATTATCAATGCTCCGAACATGCACCAATTATGTTCTATCTGGGTGCACTTTCTGAAACTTTTCTGGAAACAGATGGCGAATACATTGGTGGGGATGAAGAAAACGAAATT
Organism: Candidatus Cloacimonadota bacterium; assembly: GCA_030596265.1. The sequence continues at coordinate 2,611 of JAUVKM010000196.1, read as the reverse complement.
CCAATGATCGTCTGGGCACCAGGCACAACAGAATTCACATTCAAAACCGCTGTAAGGGATGAGATGAGTAATGCTAATTCTCTGCTGGATCTATACAACCTTTGGATAGAGGTAAATAAATAATGATAGCAATAATAAAAAAGCCCACTTTTTAGAAGTGGGCTTTTTTTATATAAATAACTTAGAAATTAATACAATTACTAGTTATTTCTCAAATTCAAAATTATCTTCATTGAATAGTTTTATGCAGGTATTTACAATATTCTCATCGTAGAGTATTCCTTTATTTTTATCCAGTTCTTCCAGTGCTTTTTGGATTCCCATAGCAGGTCTATATGGTCGGTGAGAAGACATGGCTTCCACAACATCTGCCACATAGATAACTCTTGCCTCTAATAATATCTCGTCACCCTTTAAACCATTTGGATATCCGGAACCATCTAATCGTTCATGATGTTGATGAACAGCATTTGCAACCGGCCATGGAAAATCTATCTCTTTTAAAATATCATAACCTGCCTTCGGATGATTCTGCATCAACTCGAGTTCATATTGGTTAATATTACCTGGTTTGCTTAGTATTTCAACCGGAATATTGATTTTTCCGATATCATGTATCATTGCAGCAATACGTATACAGTCAAGTTCATCTTTAGAAAGTTCCATCTCCCCAGCAATAGCAACTGCAAGTTGAGTAACCCGTCTCTGGTGCCCGGCAGTATATGGATCTCTATATTCGATAGCCGAGACAAGTCCGGTGACCGTATCGTTTAGTAGTTTATTCAATTTTACATTTGTAGAAAGCAGTTCTTTTTCTACTTTTTCTCTAAATTTTATTTCTTTTATAAGACCTTTATTGCTATCTACAAGTTCCGCAGTTTGTTCTTTTATCCGATCTTCTAATTTTTCGTTCAGTTTGAACATTTCATCCTGGTTACTTTCTAAAATTTTTGCAATAAAAAAATCACGTCTAGAGTAAAATTCTATACTATATGCAGCGAACATTCCCACAACATTTGTACTTATAAAAATAAAATTGTTCTTTGCTACAATTGCCATAGGTGTTTTAAGAATGAATATTGCTGTGATCTCATAACAAAGTAATATAATGATCCCTGTGAGAGTTGATGACATGAAACGGATGCCGATGAATGTATAAACAAAAACAAATGTAACCATCAAGATCGCATGATAAGCAAAATCTACCGGTTTTGGTGCAATAATGGTCATGAGCAAAATCCCAATACCAAACAGGATCATCGTGAAAGCCATGGTAATATCACGGTATTTGTCAAAATCTGGTGCGTAGGAAGCTACAAGAACCAGGAATCCAATAGGTACAATTACAGAAAATCTGATCAACCACATCATGTTCCTCAACTCGATATTAAGGTGCATATCCAACAACCCGAAGAAACCATAAAGTAAAACTGCTAGAAAAAAAGAAATTCGAACTTGATAGATAGATTTTTTATAATAATCATGAAGAAAAATTTTCTCAAATTCATCTTTAAAACTAAGAGTAATAATACTCATTCCCATATCTTTATATGAAGGTATCCTATTTTTAACGTTTACCATAATTAGTTATACTTTTATCAAGTATCTCCTTTTTTTTATCAGCAATGCATATTGTTTTAAAATGAGATTTGGCTGTCAAGAACAATTAAATGCTGTAATAACTTTATCAATACCGAAAAAGAACATTGCATATTAAAATCTTCCCCTTCTTTTTCATAATATTATTGACGACTATCAGGTTAATAATAAGTAGGTTATACATATTGAATATTGAAATTGATTGGAGATAATTATGGTACAAGAAAAAATTTCTGAGCTCCGGGAAAAACGCGAAGAAGCAAAACTGGGCGGTGGAGAAAAACGTATCGAAGCACAGCATGCCAAAGGAAAGCTAACTGCTCGTGAAAGAATTAAATTATTAGTTGATGAAGATAGTTTTGAAGAATTTGATATGTTTATTGAGCATCGCTGTACAGATTTTGATATGGATAAAAAACCCAAGATCTTGGGCGATGGAGTGGTTACGGGTTATGCTACTATCGATGGTAAAATAGTATATCTTTATGCACAGGATTTCACCGTTACCGGCGGTTCACTTTCTAAAGCTCATGCAGAAAAGATCTGTAAGATCATGGATATGGCAATGAAGGTGGGAGCACCTGTTATTGGTTTGAATGATAGTGGCGGTGCCAGAGTTCAGGAAGGTGTGGATGCTTTGGCAGGATATGCAGAAATATTCCTGCGTAATGTTCGAGCTTCCGGTGTAATTCCGCAAATTACTGCAATTATGGGACCCTGTGCCGGTGGTGCGGTTTATTCTCCCGCCATCACAGATTTCATATTTATGAATAAACAAACCAGCTATATGTTCGTAACCGGACCCAAAGTTGTTAAAACTGTGTTGAATGAAGATGTAACAACCGAGCAACTGGGTGGAGCAATGATGCACGTGACTAAGAGCGGCGTTGCTCATTACGTTAGCGATAATGAGGAAGAGACATTGCTTCTTATTCAAAGACTTATTGGCTATCTTCCTTCTAATAATATGGAAACTCCTCCCTATATTGCACCCAATGATTCTATTGATAGA
>JAUVKM010000103.1 GCA_030596265.1 Candidatus Cloacimonadota bacterium | reverse complement strand
TGAGATCAATTTCATTATAGAGGCTTATGCCTTTAATGGTGATGATCTAACTTATAGCTGGCAATTAGACGGCACTTTAGTCTCTACAACAAATACATATCTTTTCACCACAGATTTTAATTCAGCCGGAGATTATGTCCTAACACTGGATGTGGAAGATGAAGAAGCTGCAGAAACTATTCTGAATTTTGTTTGGAACATCACGGTGTTTGAATCTGATCAACCAATTGTAGTTGATGATATTCAACCGGCTCCGGGAGAAGTTACAATAAGCGAAACTGAAACTATTAACTTCCTTATCGATGCTTACGATCCTGATGGAAATTCGCTTGAATATTCCTGGCAATTAGACGGTGAAGAAGTTTCTACGATTGATGTTTACGATTTTATTACCGATATTAATTCGGGAGGTGTATATCTAATTACCTTAGATGTTACAGATGGTTTTGGTGAGAATGAATTATATTATGAATGGGATGTAACTGTTCTGGAGACAGATCAAGACATTGTTATCGAATCTATTCAACCTGAACCAGGTGATGTAACAACTTTTGAGAATGAAGTCATTGAGTTTGTTATAGAAGCTTACGATCCGGATGGAAATGATTTGGAATATAGTTGGCAACTGGATGGAACACAAGTTTCCACAACTGCAAGTTACGATTTTCTACCTGATTATAATTCAGCCGGACAATATGAGGTTACACTGGATATAACCGATAACTTCACGGCTGATAATAGTATTAGTTTTAGTTGGAACGTGACGGTAATAGACGTTGATCAGGAAATAGTAGTAGTTGAATTGATACCTGATGCTACTACTGTGGCTCTGAATGAAGGGGAATCTGTGAATTTCTCAATTGAAGCTTATGACCCTGATGGAAACGATCTGACATATTCCTGGAGTTTGGATGGCTCACAAGTAAGCACAACACATTTTTATGAGTTTGTTGCTGCTACCGGCTCATCAGGCTTCTATACACTTATCTTAATAGTTGATGACAACTACACAGACAGCTCACTTGAGTTCACCTGGGATATTACAGTTTTAGATCCTTCCGGCAATATCGTTATTACTGAGATCTCCCCCGCACCAGGAAACTTAGCAATTGCTGAAACAGATACAATAAATTTCTTCATTGATGCCTATGCCCAAAATGGCGATGAACTAACCTACAATTGGATACTTGACGATGTAAGTGTTTCCACAGAAATTTCTTATGACTTTCTAACTGACTTCAACTCTGCAGGAGAATATATTGTTATTTTAACAATTGAAGATGAAGCACCACCGGAAACACTTCTTGAATTCACTTGGAACATCACTGTTACCGAAGTTGATCAACCTATTGTAATAATTTCACTTGAGCCGGAACCGGGACTTGTAACTATGCTTGAGATGGAAGTCTTGAACCTTTCAATAGATGCTTATGACCCTGATGGAAATGAACTCGAATACATTTGGGAATTAGATGGATCAGAAGTTTCTACAAGTACTTTTTATGATTTCTCACCCGATTACAATGCAGCTGGAGAATATTTCATAACACTATATGTAACTGATAACTTTTCTGATAATTCTCTAGAATTTGAGTGGGATATAACAGTCGAAGATATTAATCCTAATATCATTATCGAAACAATTGAGCCAACTCCCGGATTCTTAAACATAACACTGGGTGATTCGTTAAACTTTTTCATTCTTGCTGATAATCCTTACGGTGACATCTACTACAGTTGGACACTGGATGAAGATGAAGTATCAACAGTTAGTAATTTCCTATTTGATACTAATGAATATACTCTGGGAAACTATAATTTACAACTCATTGTATCAACAGATGCCATTACAAGGGAGACGATACAATTCAATTGGGGAATTAGTGTAATAAATAGTCATCTACCACCCATTGCTGATGCAGGTGAAGATCAGTATGTAAATTCTGGTGTTCTTGTTCAGCTTGACGGCTCAGGCTCTTATGACCCAGAAGGTGAAGATCTTACCTACCATTGGATAGTTCCGGAAGAGATAGTTCTCTCAGATTCAACTATAGTGAATCCAACTTTCTTCGCTCCGGATATTCTCGGTGAAGTTGAATTATATATCCAACTTATAGTTAATGATGGTGAATTAAATTCCGAACCTGATGAGGTTATAATAACAGTAAATGGAAATGCCATTAATGATGATCCGGTTACTATCCCTCAATTTACTGAATTGCAATGTAACTACCCGAATCCATTTAATCCGGCAACTACCATAAAGTTCGATGTTCAAGATAACGAAACTGCCACCTTAACAATCTTCAATTTGAAAGGGCAGATAATTGAGAGTAGGAAATTTACATCCGGCATTCATAACTTTGAGTGGGATGCGAGTAAAATTAGTTCCGGTGTTTATTTCTACCAACTTAAGAGCAGTTCATATACAAACACCAGGAAGATGATTCTCCTTAAATAGTACATAATCCTCATCGTACACAGCAACAGCCCCGAGCAATCCGGGGCTGTTGCTGTTTTTAAATAGTTCTTTCTTTTTAACCTACTTCATCAACAAACATTTTTTACTGGCAATTGTTTTACCATCCATTTTCAATTTATACAGATAAATTCCTGAAGAGACTGGTTTGTTGTTCTCATCTTTTCCATTCCAAACCACAGAATGCTGCCCTGCTGAAAACTGATTAGCTGAAATGCTGACAAGCTGTTTTACCTTTTGACCTTTGATATTGTAAATATCAAGCTGAACATCACCTTCTTCTGGTAAATTAAATGAGATGGTTGTTTCAGGATTGAATGGATTTGGGTAATTTGATATATAATTAAAACTTAATACAAGATTATTCACTTCTATGTTACTATTGATTTGTAAATTCTCATACCATTCAATTTTATCATCCCAATAAGAAGCAGAAAGTACATCCATATCTCCATCACTATCCACATCAGCAGCAAAAACTGATTGAGCCCAACCTGCATCTGTAGTAATAATATGATCAATGAAATTCTCACCTCCGTCATTCTGATACCATGCAATTTTATAATCATTATAAGAAGCAGAAAGTACATCCATATCTCCATCATCGTCCAAATCAATGGTAAAAACAGATGTGGCTCCTCTTGCAGCAAGATCTCCTCCAATTATTGTATGTGATTCAAATTCAATTACTTGAGAATAAACTTTTGACTGTAAGAAAAAAATCGTTATTAAAAGAAAATTGAAAAATTTTACTTTTCTCATGATATCTCCTCCTATTTAATCAACATCATCTCCTTAACTATCTGAAGATCTCCTGCTTTCAATTTATACAAATAAATACCCGAACTAACTCGTTTATCATTGGAATCCTTCCCATCCCAGATAACTTGGTGAACAGATGAATTAGCTAACTGGTTAATTGGGAAAGACTTCACCTTTTGTCCTTTAATGTTGTAAATATCAAGTTGTGCGCCTTCCGTTCCGGGTAAATTGAATACTATTGTCGTAGTTGGATTAAATGGGTTGGGGTAATTATAAAGTTGAACATCTGGATGTGGAATAGTTTCTTCATTAATTGAGGTTGGATTTATCCATTGCTCCTGAAACTCAAGATCGATTGCTGCATATCTGAGATCCCCCCCTGAACTAGGAGATGAAGAACCATAAATTTCATCATCAAAGAAAGCAAAATGTAATTTAGCATGGTAATTACCAGGTTCATTGCTAAGTATCTCTAATTTATCACCAAGTGTAACATTTACAGGGAGCATATTCTCAAATTCCGGAGTATAATTACCATCATAATGATATGTTGTGTCTATAACTGCATCATTAGGGTTAGCATTGATGTATCTAATATCCGACCAGGTTTCACCATTATCATCAGAAATAACAATACAGATCTCAGGTTGTTCTACCCAGCCTTCATAACCCTGTTCTTCAAAATATGCATTCTGTAGTTTTGCTCCATCATGCCATACACCAACAACCCAGTTACCATTTGATGTCATTTTGCAATTGCTTTCTATGTAATAAGCATCCTGCCAATTACCTTCAAAGAACCAGCTTGGACAGCTTGCAGGAATTACAGGTTCAAGATTTTCATCATACTCATCAATCTCCCCATCATCATTCAGATCATAAGCAACTGCCAACTGATCATCACCAGGATCAGTATCTTGGATATCCAGATCATAAAAACTGAATTCATTTGTTTCTGTATCGAATGTAAATATTTTGGGATAGATATATTTTGGGATATAAAAACCCATATTTATATTTTCTTGTGAGTTATAGTTAATCCCACTCATCCATTGCACTTTCGTATTATCCTCACCTGTAAATATACCATTATAATGTGTTAGATCATATGAGGGAAGTGCAAACCATTCTTCTTCCCCGAACATTGGTAGTCCTGTATGAATGTTGATCAAGTTTGGAAGTTCCTGCTTTAATTGTTGAGTATATTTTGAAAATGTCTCACCGTAATCATCACTATAAAGAGCAAATAGAGAATCTGCTACATTCCCAAAGAAAACAACTTTTCCATCTACATTACTTACGATCATATCTTTGTTTACTCTGGCAATATCGTTATAATGCAATTCATCAAAATATGAAAATGACTGTATTGTCCAATCAAGATCTGATGTATTTAATAAATCTTCATCAGTAAAATCTGCAAACAGATATAGGCTATTGGGACCTCCACCACCATAATGGTTATAGTTATTCCCATAGACATGAACTCTTCGATGATCAGATATAGGCGAAGGGCCAATATGTACTTGAGGCCAGATAAATTCATCATTTGAATGTCCTGTATGTTCAATACTCATTTCAGGGTTATCAATAACAATAAATGGTGTTCTCCAGTCTCCACCTGTCGCATGAAACAAAAAATATGACATATGGCAGTCATAACTGAGATCTGGCTCTGTTACTGCATGCCAAACTACGAATGGATCACCGGTATAAGGGTCAACAGCACATGAAGTATATCCCTCTCGAACTACACTTGGGTTTGTGTTAATATAATTACTTTCTCCAAGTGTCCCATCAGAAGTGATATAACTGAAGTAAGCTCTACGATCAATTCCAACATTCGGTGTTTCAGAACGCATATAAGTAATATACACTCCACCTGCAGGATATCCATTTGGCATTGAGATTTCCGGTTGAATTCTTACGTTGTGTCCATTGTAGCTGAAAGGCATATAATCATAGTATGAGTTTGCCAGAAAAGTGGTTGGATCACCATCTCCATTGAGAATGAATGAATACTCAGGTGGCGAATCCTGCTCTCTGTGTCCTGTTCTTGTTCCAGTTCGTATAATTTGATTTTGATCATCGATTGCTATTTGAGCCGATTGCATAAAATCATTAGCAAAAATGCAAATTGTAAAAATGAAAATAAATAATGAAATAACAATTCTCTTCATAATATTCCCCTTTATTTTATTAACATCATTTTCTTAACTTGTTGGAAATCTACGGTTTGCAATTTATAGAAATATATTCCTGAGCTTACTTGTTTATTATTATAATCTTTTCCATCCCAAATTATTTGGTGAACTGGTGAATTAGTGAATTGGTTAATTGGGAAAGATTTCACTTTTTGCCCTTTGATATTATAGATATCTAAAGTCACAAAACCGGAATTTTGTGTTACTGAAAAAGAAATAGTAGTGCTTGGATTGAATGGATTGGGATAATTTGATAATTTACATCCAATTTGTTGTAATTCGTGATTCACAACACTAACTTGTTCAACAATAATTAATATTGGGTTTGTAAACCAACTGAATTGATAACCAAGGAATTCTCCGATCAATAAATGATTACCTATATTCACATTGTCTGAATGAACACAACATGTTGATAATGTCGAATCAGGAGAAATTGGAATATTGAAGATTACTGGACATGAATAAGGGGAGAATATTTCATCATCAATATAGTAATTAAAAGGGAAGCTGTTAGGAAATGTTACAATAACGGTATCGGGACTTGTATTATGGAGATTGAATGTTATAAAAATATCCTGTCCATAAGTATAATAAGTTTCATCTGTTTCGATATAAAAATCGATTTGGCAAAATAACTGATTAATAAATAAAATAAATAAAAAACATAACAAGAATTTCATTTCCTCCTCCTCAAAAAAAAATGAATTAGCTCATTTACCTTGTGTTAAAAAAATATTGAAATAAATATCAATGCAAAAAATATTATGAAATTATAATCTCTGTATTTTCAGATTAAATTCATTTAATGTTATCAATTTAAGTCAAGAAATTTTGTTTCTCATCTTATTTGACTAGAAATTAAAAATGCAATTGTTATTCCAAACTGAATATTCAACAAATTCTAAACATCAATTTGTTTATCAAATCTATTATTAATGAAGTTTATTTAATTTATCTTTTTTATTTCTAAACAGTTGATGTATGATGTGAATTATATTTTTTTGCGGAATTGATTAAGCAATTAGTGTTTATATTTCAGCATTTAATCACAAACTTATAATTTTCGTTACATTTAATAATGAGGTCATTAGATTCCCGCTTTCGCGAGAAAAACAATAAAAGCAAATGTCATTCCCAACTCCGATTGGGAATCTATTTACTTTACAATCTTTAATATGAAAAGTCAACAACTACATCTCAATGCAGAAGCTTTGAGTTACTAAAAAAACCTTCCAGATTTTAATTGGAAGATTTTATAATTAACTATTTTTTCTTATCTGTTACGGATAAATCCTGTTTATCATTCTTGGGAATGGAATTACTTCTCGAATATAACGAATACCACTCATCCACTGTATTAATCTTTCAAGTCCAATACCAAAACCACTGTGTGGTACTGAGCCGTATTTTCTAAGATCGAGGAACCACTGGTAATCTTTCACATCGTATCCTTCTTTCTTGATCCTATCCAAAAGGATATTGTGATTATCTTCACGCTGTGATCCACCAATGATCTCTCCAAAACCTTCCGGAGCAATGAGATCTGCGCCCAAAACAAGATCAGGATTATCTTTATCACGTTTCATATAGAATGATTTTATCTCTTTTGGCCATCTTTCTACAAATATGGGAACGTCA
>JAUVKM010000279.1 GCA_030596265.1 Candidatus Cloacimonadota bacterium | reverse complement strand
GGAGTTTAGACAGGATCGACATGATTAACTGGATAGAAATTAATGAAAAATACTTTAGGAATTTTTAGATTTGGCAAATTCAAGTTATGATTACAATATTATTCCTAATGTCTCAAAAAATCTTGTTTATCATGTTAATCCCGTCAATAAAGCATAATAGGAGAATATAATGCAATATTCACAAAAAGTTTTAGATCACTTCATGAAACCTCATAATGTTGGAAAGTTGGAAAATCCTGATGCAGAAGCTACTGAAGGAAGTCCAGCTTGTGGTGACCAGATTTCGATATTCTTAAAGATAGATCCCGAAACTAATATCATCGAAAATATTAAATTCCAATCATATGGATGCGCTTCCAACATTGCTACAGGTTCCATTATCACGGATATGGCAATGGGCAAAACTATTGAGGAAGCCAAAAATATCACATGGAAAGGTGCAGCTGATGAACTTGATGGATTACCGGCAGTTAAAATGCATTGCTCTGTACTTGCAGTAGATACACTTAAGAAAGCTATCAAGGAATACGAGATCGAACACGGTTTGGCAGAAGCTGAAACTTTTAGTAAGAAAACTATTGTTGAGGAACTCAAGAAAGTAATTTATCCTGGTGTTGGAGAGGATATCGTCACACTTAAAATGGTGAAATATGTCGGATTTGAAAATGGTATTGCAATCATTGATGTAGATATTCCTAAATTCGATAAATTCCGTGATAATGTTGTTGAAGAGATCAAAGAACATTTGGAAGCATTCAAAGAGATCGAAGAAATTAAGGTAACAATCTAACCATTAATAAATATTTTATTCAGACCTTCGGGAATATTCTCGAAGGTTTTTATTTCATCCCACTCTATATATTTTTAAAGAACTTTTTACTCCACAATCCCTTCGCTTGTGTCATCCTGAGTTCAACGAAGGGCGAAGGGCTTAACACACACTATGGTTCGTCTAAGCCTGTCCTGAGCTGCGCCGAAGGGCTCACCATGACATTTTTTTCAACTCAAACCCCTCTTGGTCTCCCCTTACAAAGGGGAGCTAAACGGAATTGGAAATCAAATAAATATTTCCATAACCCACTTAACAAAATAATGAAACTGATCATCTACTTTTTGCCATGATAAACAGGAAGAAAGGACATCCCAGAAAAGCTGTAATTATCCCTACAGGAATCTCGATAACTGCAATATGCATTGCTACGAGATCACAAAAAATTAAAAGTACTGCACCAAACAAGGAAGAATAGAGAATTCCCGTTCGTTTATTTCCACCTGAGACCATGCGGACAATGTGAGGTACAATAAGACCAATGAACCCGATAATTCCGGCATATGCAACGGTTATACCTGTAAGAAGCGAACTTATAATGAATATTTTTCTACGGAGTTTCTTCACGTCGATACCCAAACTTCCGGCAATAACATCTCCGGTTGTGAGTATCATCAACTTTCGGGAAAGCAGGAACAAGTAAAGCATCAGTAAGATGGATATTCCAAATACAACTAGAAAATAATACCATTCTTTGCGGCTGAAAATATGTCCGAGATTTCCCATAAGGACATTTATTATATTCCCAATATCCTGCTGATTGAAATACATGAGAAGTGAAATGAGTGCCGAAAAAAACATTCCCACGATTATACCTGAAAGTAATAATTTTGTACTGTTGAAAAACCCGCCAAGATGTGCCAGAAACCAGACGATAGTTAATGTGATCAACGCTCCTGCAAATCCAAATAATGGCATGAATAAATAAAAACCTAATACACTTGCTAAAATACTACCAAAAGCTGCTCCGGATGAAATACCAAGAATATAGGGTTCTGCGAGAGGATTATTCAGCATTATTTGAAAAGAATACCCAACACCAGAGAGGACAAATCCAACCAGGAATGCCAGCATTAGTCGCGGCAGGCGGATTTGCAGAATTATGTGCAAACTTTCCACCTGATAATTTAAATATAAATAAATCAAAATTGATGAAAAGACAAAAAGTAAAATGGGAATAATTCTATTTTTCATCTTTAAATATCTTCTGTAATATTTTCATGCCTTCGATAACACGCGGAGTTGCCCGAATTATCAGATTCGGGTTAATATCGAGTGCAGTATAAATACGGTCATTTTTAACAGCAGAGATAACTTCCCAACCTTTGCGAATTTTAATGCTCTCTGCTGTTACTTCCGGTGGACAGGTCAGTACTATAATTTCCGGATCTGCATTGATAACATCCTCAACTTTCACACGAGAATAATCTCGCGGTAATTCGGCAAAGATATTGTTACCTCCAGCCTTTTGCACAACTTCACCCACAAAAGATCTATCCGAAACACTCATTATCGGATTGCTATAAATTTCCACATAAACCGTAGGTAAATTATCACCATTATTTTGAGAGATATTTTCTATTTCTATCAGCATACTATCTGCAACAAAATTCGCTCGTTTTTCTGCTCCGATAAGTTTCCCAATTTCACGAATCGAAGATATCATATCATCAATAGATTTGGGATAGAATTGAGCTGTGGAAATTTGTAATTTCTCAAGTTCGGTGGTGAGCAATTCCTGTTCTAAACCGGAGGTAAAAACAATTGTGGGATCGAGTGAAATTATCTTTTCAAAATCTACTTTTCCAAAATTTCCGACTTTTTCTATTTTTTGTAACTTAACAGGATAATCACATTCAATGGTTATACCAACGATATTATCCGCACCTTGCAGTAAATAGACTATCTCCGCGATTTCCGGAGATGTGATGATATAACGTTTACCTGCTTGCTGTTCAAACTTTGAACATCCAGCTAACAATATTACAGCAACAAATAGAAAAAACACAATTTTTTTCATAAAAAAAATCCTTTTATCTCGGAAGCTAAAAAAAGCTGCTAAAATAAAAGGATACCTAAAACTTAATTAACAATAACTCTTGCTCCGGAGCATTGATTAAATAAGCTTTATGGCAGGTTTCCTGGCTTACAGATAAATTTTAATTTCAGTCCTTCCCAAAAACTAATTCAGTGAACTGAAATTATTAATTGAAAATA
>JAUVKM010000111.1 GCA_030596265.1 Candidatus Cloacimonadota bacterium | reverse complement strand
TGTTAAGACACTTGTTAATGAAGTAAAAGAAACAGGTGATCATACAGCAATCTGGAATGGTACAGATAATTCTAACAAATCTGTATCAAGTGGTGTTTACTTCTATAAGATGGTTTCAGTAGGAAGCATTAGTACATATACTTCCTCGAAGAAAATGATCCTTATGAAATAAGGGAATTTCGCCCCGACCATGTAATTGGAAGGGGCAACTTTTTTTCTGTTGAAATAAGGGAATTTCGCCCCGACCATGTAATTGGAAGGGGCAACTTTTCTATCCTTATGAAATAGTAGTTAGCAGTTAGCCAATTAGCTGTTAGCAATTAGCCCCGGTTCGCCGGGGTTTTTTATTATCTATTTTCTATTTTTTGTTTTAGTCAATAACTGATTCAATCATCTATAATTACTTTTCTACAATGATCAGTAAATTCTTATTATAATAAATCTTGTAAATGATTTAGTGATAAGATTTCAAGGTTATTCAAAATATATTACTATTAAAAAAATTTGACAAATAATTACCAACTTTCAAAAATAAATCAGTTATAAAATTAGTTATTGAAAAAAATATTTCGAAGTTATGGAGAAGTATTTATGAAACGCATTACTATCACAATTTGGTTTTTTGAGAGTTTTGAAATTATTAAGGAGGAATTATGAAAAAGTTATTATTAATAATTATAACTATTTCTTTACTGACATGTTTACTTTATGCAGAGAAGAAAGAAGAAAGAACAGAAAGAACAGTTTTTGACACAAATCCAAATCGTAATCAGGTCACATCACCTGCTTTATCAAGAGATATTTTTGATCTTCAATTTCAAATTGATGTATCTGAAACTATTGCACAAGGTATTGCGGGAGCAGAATATGATGGCGAATATTTCTATGTTACCGAATGGGGATACGCAGGAACAACTATTCATATACTAGATATTGATGGCAATGAGGTGGGAAGTTTTATCCCTTCATTTGTAACCGGAACAGGAATTAGAGATATGGCCTGGGATGGTTCGTATTTTTATGGTTCCAATGCATCGAATACAATATACTGTTTTGAAACTGATGGAACTCTTGTTACTACAATTGCTTCTCCTGCAGCAGTAAGAGCTATTGCGTATGATGAAGGGCAAGATGCTTTCTGGATAAATAACTGGAGTGAGGATCTCAGATTGATTGATAGAAGCGGTAATCAGCTTGATACTATTACTGCTCCTCCCAGCATGTATGGTTGTGCTTATGATGGTTTCTCTCAGGGTGGTCCATATCTTTGGATATTTACCGGCACAACAACGGGTGGTGGTTGCCAATTAGAACAATATGATCTGGCTACAGGAATTCTTACTGGTGTAACACATCAAGTAGAAGTTGATGGAATAGCCGGTGGACTATTTATTGCCGATGGCATTATACCGGGTAAAGCAACTATTGGCGCTTTAGCACAGGGTACTTTTCTTTATGGATATGAATTATGCGACACAGCCCCATTAGATTCACCGAGTTTTCCTACGGATGTAACCGTAACCCCAGATGTTGGTGGAGCTCTGGAAGCAGATATCAATTGGATTTGTCCTACGTTAACAGTAGGAGGTGCTACACTTACCGATCTTGATGAGATGCGGGTTTATAGAGACGGTAATCTTATTTATACAGATACAGCACCTGTAATTGGTGGAGCTGGATCATACTATGATGCTGTTGTTCCAGTAGCTGATATGATTTCATATACAGTAGTTGGTTTTAATGATGAAGGTGAAGGAATCCCAGTTGTTGTAAATATCTGGGTTGGTGGAGATGTGCCTGCTGCTGTAACAGATTTTGTTCTTGCAGATATTAGTACTGATACTGAATTACTTGCTCATCTATCGTGGATCAATCCGACAGAAGGCTTACATGGCGGTGCTTTTGTTAATCCAATTCTTGGTTATCATGTATCAAGATCTGATGGTGTAGATTTTGAATTAACTGGTATTTTAACCGAATGGACAGATGATACCCTTCCGGTAATAGATTATTATAGTTATTCAGTTGTTCCATATAACTCCATAGGTGATGGTGGAAATGCAACCTCTAATACCTGTTTGATTACAACTGCTAATGTTATATTTGCAGATGATTTTTCTGGTGGTATTAGTAACTGGGTAGTAGTAAATAATGGTGGAGTAGGTGAATGGATTATTTATGATGAGCCATATCCTAACTCATACACTATGCCAGAAAATTCTATTCCTCCGCTTATTGCAGCTGATTCTGATGAAGCAGGTTCCGGTACAACAACTGATACTGATCTAATTTTAGCAACTCCTTTAGATTGTAGCGGAATGATTGATGTGATTTTAGATTTCGATTCTGATTTCAATATGATTGATGATGCTGATTATGGTTATGTAGATGTGAGTTCTAACGGTGGTGATACTTGGAATAATGTGTTAATCTATAATGGAGTAGATGTACCTGCAGCACACGAAATGATTAATATCACTGAATTTGCCGCGGGTTTTGGAGCAGTATTAATAAAATTCCATTCAGTTCAACCTGGATGGGACTGGTGGTGGGCAATTGATAATGTTATGGTTTCTGGAACCGAAGGTGAATTAGGTTCAATTATAGGAACAGTAACCGATGCTTCAACCACTAATCCCATTGAGGGAGCTATCGTTACATATAGTGGCACAACACAAGTAACTGATTTTAATGGAGATTATGAGTTTCCAACGGTATTGCCCGGAACACACACACTTACTTGCACAGCAGACGGTTATTACGAAGGAGAAGAAGTAGTAGAAGTACTTAGTGGTGAAACTGCTATTTGTAATTTTGCCATGGATCCCAACTTATTTGGCATATTAGATGGAACAGTAACTGATGCTATTACAGGTGATCCATTAGTAGGCGCTGAGATCAATGCTATAAGTTTGACTGGATATGAATATGATGCCGTAACAGATGATGCTGGATATTATATTATTAACGATATAGTAGTTGAAACTTACAACGTAATATGCAGTTTTCCCGATTATCCTACGGGAATAGTAGAAAACGTACTGATCGAAGATGACCTTACTACTACAGTTGATTTCTCTTTAGAAGGATATACATTCTGGAATGATTTTGAAACCGATGATGGTGGTCTTGTAAGTAGCAGTGTATGGGATTGGGGAGCATTTACTTCTGGTCCAATGGCGGGACATTCCGGTACTAATGGCTGGGCTACTTCAATTAGTGGGGATTATCCAAATGGTGCAAATAGCACATTAGATACACCGACGTCATATTTGATAGGCTCTCCTGTAGCTATGCTCGAATTCTGGCATTGGTATAATATTGAAAATAGTTATGATGGCGGTAATGTCAAAATTTCTATTGATGGTGGATCTAGTTGGAGTGTGATCGTACCGCTTACAGGTTACCCCGGCTCTGCAAATACATCGAATCCATTGAGTGGTGAAGCAATCTTCTGCGGCATTACTACAGATTGGGAATTTTTACAATTTGATCTATCCGGGTATGTTGGGCAATCTATAATATTAAGATGGCATTTCGGTTCTGATAGTTCTGTACAGTATCCTGGCTGGTATATAGATGATGTTGCTATCAGTGGTGGTGGTCCCCCTGCTGATCCTGGATACATTGAAGGTACAGTAGTGATTGCAGATGGTGCTGGTAATGTAGAAGATGTGGAAGTTGAAGCTGGTGGAGTAATAGTTAATCCAGCAGCAGACGGAACATATTCTATTGAAATACAACCTGGGACTTATGATGTAACAGCTACTCTCGACGGTTATGACACAGAAATAATTGAAGATGTACTTGTTACAGAAGGCAATGCTACAACTGGAGTTGATTTTTCACTTGTTACTGATGGAGATGATATCATTGTAGCAGCTACAAAGCTTGATAATAACTATCCAAATCCATTCAATCCGGAAACAATTATTAATTACTCAATTAAAGAAGCTGGTAATGTAACAATAGAAGTTTACAACATAAAAGGTCAGCTTGTTAAAATACTTGTTAATGACGCACGAGAAACAGGTAATTATACAACAATCTGGAATGGTAGAGATAATTCGAATAAATCTGTAGCTAGTGGTGTGTACTTCTATAAAATGAGAGCGCAAAACTATAGCAGCACTAAGAAAATGATCCTTATGAAATAAGGGAATTTCGCCCCGACCGGATTAGGAAGGGGCAACTTCTCTTTCTTATGAAATAAGGGAATTTCGTCCCGACCGGATTAGGAAGGGGCAACTTCTCTTTCTTATGAAATAAGGGAATTTCGTCCCGACCGGATTAGGAAGGGGCAACTTTTCATTTCCTTATGAAATAGTAATTAGCAGTTAGCAATTAGCCCCGGTTCGCCGGGGCTTATTTTATACGGTTAATTCTCCGAATTAATCAGTAAGGTAAGCTAGTTTTTTTCAGAATCTAAGGGTCAATTCCCCGAATTGACCGACAAGTATTGTTAACCTTTTTTGAAAATCTAAGGGTCAATTCTCCAAATTGACCGACAAGGGATGTTAACCTTTTTTGAAAATCTAAGGGTCAATTCTCCAAATTGACTAAAATACTAAATAGATCATTTAAAATTTTTTGCAAGAAAATCATTTGACAGGTTCAGTTTGAAAATAAACAAAAGACGTTGTTAGGGAAGAGTAGATAATTGTTGTTTTCTTAGATTAAATTTGTATGTGGATCTTAAATGAAAAAAGGATTATTAATTTTGGAGACTAAATTGAAATATTACTATCAAATCTTAAGTATTCTTATTCCAAACCATTAATATCGAATTTATGAATTTTTAATCGTTAACAAAACTATAAGGAGATTTTTATGAAAAAGGGAGTAATTTTTTTATTAGTATTAATATTCACAGTAAGTTGGACATTTGCTTTTAATCCCCCACAAGATGTAGCTGTAGACGAGGTAACTGGTACTATATCATGGACTGAACCTGCGATTAGTGGCATTTCCTGGTTGGATGATATGGAATCCTATTCTGCTGGAGAATACCTGGCCTTGCAATCTGACGACTGGACTACCTGGAGCGGAAATCCCGGTGGTGCTGATGATGGTTATGTGGTAGATGAACTTGCTTTCAGCGGTTTAAATTCTCTAAAAGTGGAAGGTTCAGCCACTGATCTTGTTCATGAATTTGGTGCTTTCACCAGCGGTGTATATGAAGTAAGCATGATGATGTATTTAGAACCTGGATATGGAGGGTATTATAATTTATTGCATTTTTTCAATGGTGCCAGTTCTGAATGGGGTATGGAAGTTTACTTTGGTTCTTCCGGTACCGGAGATTTATGTGCAACAGCTCAGAATAATATCTCCTTCTCTCATCCGGTAGGATCCTGGTTTGAAGTGTTGTGTATCATTGATTTGGATACAGATTGGGCTCAATTTTATGTGGAAGGAGCATTAATCTATGAATGGCAATGGAGTATAGACACTTTGGGAAATCCGGGTTCCTGTGTATTTGGTGCAATAGATATTTATGCTGCTGCTCCAGCCGGTGATGCAGTGATGTTCTTCTGTGATGATGTGATGATCGATGAAGTAATAACACGTGACCTTACAGGTTATAATGTATATCTTGATGACATGGTAACTCCTGTTGCAACGGTTGGTACCGATGTATTTGAATATACATATGATGAGCTTGTAAATGGTCAGGAATATGTAGCAGGTGTTTCAGCAGTTTATGATGATCCGGGTGAATCCGAGATAATTGAAATTACTTTTGTCTATGAAGGAACAAATGCAGGAAATGTTATTGTGGCGGCTACACAGCTTAACAACAATTATCCAAATCCATTTAATCCAGTTACAAATATTTCTTACTCAATTGTAGAAACTGGTAATGTAACACTAGAAGTTTACAACCTAAGAAGTCAACTTGTTAAGACACTTGTTAATGATGTAAAAGAAACAGGTGACTATATGGCAACTTGGGATGGTACAGATAATTCTAACAAGTCAGTATCAAGTGGTGTATATTTCTACAGAATGAAATCTGGCAACTATGCTGCAACTAAGAAAATGATCCTTATGAAATAAGGGAATTTAGCCCCGACCATGTATTGGAAGGGGCAACTTTTCCTATCCTTATGAAATAAGGGAATTTAGCCCCGACCATGTAATTGGAAGGGGCAACTTTTCTATCCTTATGAAATAAGGGAATTTAGCCCCAACCATGTAATTGGAAGGGGCAACTTTTTATTCATAATGAAATAGCTGTTAGCCGTTAGCTGTTAGCTGTTAGCTGTTAGCCGTTAGCAGTTAGCCGTTAGCAGTTGGCAGTTAGCAATTAGCCCTTCAGTGTAAGCTGAGGGGCTAATTTTTTTGTAGGGTCAATTCTCCGAATTGACCGATAAGGTATGCTAGCTTTTTTCAGAATCTAAGGGTCAATTCCCCGAATTGACCGACAAGGGATGTTAACTATTTTCATAATCTAAGGATTAATTCTCCGAATTAATCAATAAGGGATGTTAACTATTTTCATAATCTAAGGGTCAATTCTCCGAATTGACCGACAAGTAATATTAACCTTTTTTCAGAATCTAAGGATCAATTCTGCCTAAAACTCCTGTTTGAAAATTTCTGTAAAAGTGTATTCGATAATGTATTTTATAAAGTCTTGAATTTAAAAGAGATAGAAAGATAAATAAATGATTGTAATTCTGATAAGTTTTAATGTAATTCAATACAATATAAGAAGATAGCGAGTAAACGTACTAACAAAACATAGTTCAATTAGATGTATTAATAAATTATTTTTTTATCAGTTTTATGAGAAAATGATTTGACAGATTCAACTAAAAAAACAACAAATGGCGTTGTTATGAAAAAGGAAATGATTGTTTGATGTTTTTAGAGTTATTTTTTTTAAAAAGGATAATT
>JAUVKM010000202.1 GCA_030596265.1 Candidatus Cloacimonadota bacterium | reverse complement strand
CTTTGGGACCGAGTTTTTCGTGAATAAATCTCATATGATCTTTAGTAGTAATTATTGCACCGCAATTATCACAAATAAGAAGTTCTCTTTCTTGAGTTTCAATAAGAACACTGCGATCAAAGCAAGCAAGTTCATATTCTTCATCAGAAAGTTTCACGCCTTTTCCAGTTATGCAATGTTCTTCACATTTCCCACAAAAAATACATGTCCCGTAATCCCGTGAAATTGTTCTGATCCCTGTTTTTGCATCATCAACAAATGTAATTGCATTTGAAGGACATACATTGGCACAAGTTTCGCAACCCACACAGTTATCTTCATCTACAATTGGTTTTCCGCGATAACCGGCAAATGGTTTGAAATCTCCAACTGGAAATTTGGTTGTATAAGGTTTTGTGAATAGTGAGGTTATAGCTTCTTTTAATTCTCTCAATTTTGGATATTTCATTCTTGAACATCCTTATAATCATCAATAACAGTTTTATCCCAAAGTTTGATGCCAAATTTATAAGACCCTCGCACGAGAGCATGTGCGGCCACAGTGGAAACAAAAAACAAAAGTGGTATGGCAATCAGTGCTTTCATTCCAATCGCGGAAAATCCATATTTAATGAATAAACCAAAGAGAATGCTACAAGTTCCTAAAGTAACTGATTTCGTAGCTGCTTGCAGTCGGTTATAAACATCGGGAAGACGAATCAATCCTATGCATCCAAACAGATCAAACAAAACTCCAATCATAATAAATAATAAGCTTATCGTATCATTCATCTAATTTTTTCCCCGTTAAATACTTTGCTAAGGTTATCGTTCCAATAAAACTCAAAATTATCCATGCGATGGCAATATCTATGAGGAATAATCTACCGGTAATTAATACCAGCAAACCGCAAATTCCTACTACTAAAATTCCAAATATATCTATTGCTACCATTCGATCTGCTATTGAGGGACCGAATACAACTCTGAAGAAACAACAGAAACTTAATCCGATCAGAACATAAAGAAGTAGATTAATAATCATTCGAATATCCTCTTTAAATATTTTTCAAATCTGCCTAATATTTTATTTGTGTACTCTTTGGGATCTTTACTGTTCACATAGATCCAGTGAATATAAAATTCATCATCAATAATATCAACCGTAATTGTTCCGGGAGTCATTGTAATAGAATTTGCCAGGAACGTTTTGCCGATATCTGTTTTTAAAGTAGTTTTAGCTTTTACGATCCCGGGTTTGATCGGCATTGATGGGCTTAATACTCGATATGCTACATCAAAGTTAGCTTTGATGCATTCCCAGATAAAAATGAATAAATAGACAATTATCCAGAAATATCTTTGAGGTTGAAAAAATTTCTTATAATCTTGCAGGAAACCTTTTCCAAAAACTAATGATGTTATCAAGGCAACAACCGCTCCCACAATCAGATTTGGTGTTTCCAAATTAAATGTCATCAGTAACCAAAGCACAAATATTATGATGAAAAGCGTTATATGTTTCATATTTATATCCCTAAAATATTAGTCGAATAATCAGCTGCGTTTATCAAGACATCAACAGCTGGCTTCAAAAATATTTCCCGTACATCAGGAATAACCAACAAGCTTAATATTATACACAACAAAGCCATAATTATCATAGAAAATGCCATGGAGAAAGGCACTTCTTTTATTTTTTTCTTTTTCCATTTAGAGCCATCATTGTTATAAAAAGTATATTTTTGTAATTTCATAAAATAAGCAATTGTGATCACACTTACTAATACAGCCAGGAAAGCCAGAACATAATATTGAGCTTGAATTGCAGCAATAATAATTATCAATTTACTAAAAAATCCATTGAATGGAGGAATTCCGGATATTGCCAGAGATCCTACAAGAGATGTTCGTGATGTTATCGGTAGAACCTCAGATAATCCTCCCATTTTTCTCATATCACGCGTTCCCGTTCGATATTCTACAGAACCTGCACTTAAAAACAATAATCCTTTAAATATAGAATGATTGAGAAGATGGAACAATCCACCTGTTATAGATAACGCAGCAACTGCTTTATTTCCACCTGTTGCCAAAACCAGCATACCAATTCCTAATCCCAAAACAATATATCCCATTTGGCTAATACTGGAATATGCCAGCATGCGTTTTATATCCCACTGCCCTATCGCAAGCAAACCACCAATTATCATCGAGATCGTACCCAGAACCGTGATTGTCATCGATAGCTCGTATGAAAGTGGAAACATATTGAAAAACAAACGAATGATAACATAAATTCCCACTGCTTTAATAAGAACCCCAGAAAGCATCGCAGAAATGGGAGAAGGTGCAGAAGAGTGGGCATCAGGAAGCCATGTATGGAATGGGAAGATCGCAGCTTTTAATCCGAATCCTGCGATCAACAAAACTGAAATAAATTTTAGGAACACACTCGTACCCTCTGGTGAACTACAATTCAGTGTTAATTGCCTGGAGATATCAGCAATATTTAAAGTTCCTGTATTCCAATATATAAGAGCTATTGAGAATAAAATAATTAGAGAAGCTATCCCTCCCAAAACCTGATATTTAAAAGAAGCTTCCAGCTGATGTTTCTCCACACCGAAGGCTACAAGTGCATAAGAAGAGAGCGCAGCGATTTCCAAAAACACAAAGATATTAAATATATCACCACTTATAACTATCCCGTTCATTCCAGCTATCATCAGGCTGAATAAAACATAGAACTTTCTTTCTGATGTATATTGCTTTGTGTATGAAAGTGAATAGAAAATTACCAGGAATCCAACTAATGAGATGACCAGTAATATTAGTTTTGTTAATCCATCCATAACCATATAAATAGCAATTGGAATACCATTTACTGGCTCAAATCCACCAACCTTATAGATCAATGATCCTTCTGAATTTAGCATGAAGTGAAGAGTGAGATAAACTAAACTCAACATGAATATGGGTGTTATGAATTTATTTATGTTTTTGATGAACCTGCCAAGCATTGCCATTAAAAACGCACAACCCAATGGTATAATTACAAATAGTGGAATTAATGAATTCATTTTTTATCCCTTTAGATCGTTGATCTTATTAATATCAAACGTTCCATATTTTTGGTATAACCTGATAGCAACGGCAAGCAGAAGTGCCGTTGTAGCAAGTCCGATCACTATAGAAGTTAGTATCATTGCCTGAGGTAAAGGATCCACGAACTTGGCATTTTCAAATCCTTTAGTGATTATCGGTGCTGTTCCTCCCTCAATGTAACCAATCAAGATTAAAAACAGGTTTATACTATATTCCATGATCGCAATCCCGATAATTATTTTTATCAGATTTCTTTTGGAGACTACTCCATACAAGCCAACGAGAAAAAGTATAAAACATAATATATATATTATCATTTTTCCTCCTCATCTTTGTACACAACCATAGCAATAAATATTGTAGCAATAGCTGCACAAACTTCAGCTCCGACAACGACATTTTCTATAGGAATAAAACCACCGCTGATAAGTTTTCCCAGTTCTCCTTTATCTAAGAAATTTGCGAAGAAAACAACACCTCCGGAGAAGAGAAGTCCTAACCCGGCAAGAATCAAAAAGCCAAAAATTGCAGCGCTTTCCATAAATTCCAAACCTTCCTCTTCTTTACGTAATTTTGGAAGAATTTTACCATTTGCAAGAATCTGCAAAATAAATGCACCTGCTAAGATAACTCCTCCAGCAAATCCGCCACCAGGTGTAAGGTGACCATGTACAATTATGTATAATCCAAACATAAAAATTAGCGGACAAATTATCTGGCTGATCTTTCTAACAATTATTGTCATACCTTTCATAATTTTAATTCCTTCTATTCATTGAACAACTTGTCCCCCTTCGTAAGGGGGAATTTAAGGGGGTTCTTTTTCTGAAATAACCAAAACCTAATAAATTGTTCATTAAATCAAAACCCCTCTGTCCGGTAGTTACCGGACATCTCCCCTTGCAAGGGGAGCATTTCCTTCATAATTCATCATTCCTTGTTCATCGGTTGGATATTCATTTTTTTACTTTTCCTTCTTCCCTTTTATCCTAAGGATTGTAAGAACACCGATCACAGCAGTAAAAAGAACTGTTGCTTCACCAAGTGTGTCATAAGCTCTAAAATCAAAAACTACTCCAGTTACAAGATTTGCACTCTTTGTATGCTCTGCTCCATCAATATAGGGTTGTGCCATACGCATAGTATTAGCTCCAAAATCGCTTAGACATCCTGTAGCTCTATCGAAGACTATCAAAAAAATGAGAGCAGCAATTAAAGTGATAGCGTAATACACTGCGATCTTCGGTTTAAATTCCATCTTCGGGATCTTACTTTGAGTATTTTTGATCGTAGCAATCATAATGATTAACGTTGCAACTTCTACAACAACCTGTACAATTGCCAGATCAGGAGCCTGCAATAGTAAAAAAGCTATAACCAACCCGAATCCAACGATCCCATATGAGATCACTGCCGAGAGTAGATCACTAGCATTTAAAGAATAGATCGAACCCAAGATCATTAAAACA
>JAUVKM010000280.1 GCA_030596265.1 Candidatus Cloacimonadota bacterium | reverse complement strand
TGCTTGGAATGACGGCAGATCTACGATTATGGGATATGAAGGTTTAGTTTCAATTCCAGGTATCTATGCTCAAAAGTTGCATTTAGAGCCAACTTCCGTAGATGATGAATTAATAAACCCAATTGAGATTCTTTCTAATTATCCAAATCCATTCAATCCTGAAACAACAATCTCTTTTGGAACCACGAATTTACACGAATTAGCACAAATTGAAATATATAATGTTAAAGGACAAAAGGTCCGGACAATCGATTGTCACACTGAGCCTGTCGAAGTGGGTAGTGGGTCAAATACTTATTCCGTAATTTGGAATGGAACAGACCAAAACAACCAACCGGTTGCATCTGGAATATATTTCTATCAATTAAATATTGATGATGTAATTATTGCATCAAAGAAGTGTTTACTGTTAAAGTAGAAATAATTATTAAACAAGAAAAGATAATAGATAAGACAATATTTAATTATCAATTTTTATTGGATTTTTGTATCTATAAATAATTTCTTAACAACAGTTTTGAATCACAATCTTCAATATGAATATGGTGAAAATATTTATTATCAATGGTCTTAAATATTGATGATATCTTATCAATTTCATTCTGAGTAAGTCCAAGAGCTGAACCAAATATTCTATGATCCCTATTTAATATACTTGGCATTCCTAATATTTGAAGATTCTCTTTCGCATAGCCAAATCCAAGAAAGAAAATTCTTTCTGCTTTTTCTAAAATATTCTTTGCTTTTTTAAATACAGTATCTTCATTTCTTTCATCATAAATAACTTTGATGTTTTCGATATAATTATCTAATACTTCACTATTTTGGTAATCCACATTCTTGTATAATGTCGATTCTGTTGAACCTTCCCAACGTAATTTATCGATTTTTCCATATACATGTAGAATCGAGATTTTTCTAATAATTTCCGAAATTTTGTTAAAATGGATATGTTTGTAGTTACTTCTTAATGAATCAAAAAGAAATTTTTCCAGCATTCGATCATAATTAAAAGTTATGAAGGATACTTTGTTATTTAGAAATTGATTGTACGAATCGGCACCAAGCATTTCATTTGTCATAATGTTATATAATTCACTGAACCAATCAAATTTTGAATTATTCAGATGATAAGGTAAATTACTTTTTGCTTCTGATTTCAGAATATAATAAACAATAGCTTTTTTCCCAATATATTCATATTTGGGATTGTTTGCTAAAAATTTATCAATTGAATAAACATTTGAACGGGCAAATGCATTCATGAATTCAGTTATATATACTTCATTTTTATCAATTTCATTATCAAGAAAATCAGCTTTAAGCTTAATGCATATTTTCTTTCGCAATTCTGAGCCAACAGGATATCCATAAGGCTTACTTGCTCCTGCACCAAGTATGAAAACGGTTTCTTCCTTTATCATCAATCCCCCTACATCAAATCTTTAACTGTCTGCACTTCTTTCTCTTCATTCAGCCAACTATGTTTCACTTCTCCCACAAAAATTGTATGATCACCACTTCTAACTTGTGTAATTATCTTACATTCAAAATTGGCTTTAGCTTCCTTTATAATTGGCAGTTTTGCAAGTCTGCCGGCAAACCATTCAACTCCGGTCACTTCAAATTTATCAATATCCCTGCCGGATTTTGATCCACAGATTTTCGATACTTCAATCATTTCTTTAGAGGGGAGACACAAATTGAAAAACCGTACATTCTGCAAACATTCATGAGAATAACGTGTGTGACCGATAGAGATAGCAAACATCGGTGGTTTGATGGACGTTTTCATAAACCATTCAAGCGTGATCATATTATACTTACCATCTTTGTCTTCTACAACTGCCAGGGCAACTCTAGCAGGGTGTTTTGTTGCCGTGCTCACTTTAGAAAAATCTTCTCTTTTCATAAAACCCTCATTTCCAAATTTACTAAAATCTATTTATCAAAATGAATCAGATAATGTAAATAAAAAAATTGCGAGTTTCATAACTTCAAAATTATATTGACTTAGGAATATCACATTTTAATTTGCCAAAAATTCTTTAAGGGGCAATAAATGAAGAAATTAGCGATACTTATTATCTTACTAAGTACGATCATTTTAGGTTGTGGAAAGAAGGAAGTTGTAAATAGTGAAATCACTGAGATACTATTCTGGCAAGCAATGGGCGGACCACTCGGTGATGCATTAGAAGAACTTGTTCAAAAGTTTAACGATACACACCCAAATATACATGTGAAGTCTGTAAATATGGGAAACTACACAGCTCTCTCACAAAAACTGATGGCTTCTCTTCAAACCGGAAATCAACCTGACGTTGCACAAGCTTATGAAGCCTGGATCGCTAATATGCTGGAAGGTGATGTTATTGTTCCGATAGAAGAATTAATTAATGAAGATCCAAATTTTGGTCAGGAAGAGATGGATGATATCTATCCGGTTTTTATTAACAGTAATAAGATGGACGGGAAGCTGGTTTCTTTCCCATTTAATAAAAGTGTAATGGTTCAATATTATAATAAAGATATGCTATTCCAAAACGATATGAACCCCGACATACCTCCAAAAACATGGGAAGAATTCAGAAGGTATTGTAAAATACTTACACAAGACACGGATGGTGACGGTAAGATGGATCAGTTTGGTACTACGATAAAAATTAATGCCTGGCATTTTGAAAATCTTCTTTTGCAGGCTGGTGGCAAAATAATGAGTGAAGATAATTTAACGCCATTGTTCAATAGTAAAGAAGGCGTGCAAGCTTTGAACCACTGTAGCATGTGAAAAACCAGCTGGTGAATGGCAGGATATGGAAATTACCCTATGCGATCGTCATTTAACTGTAATTCTAAATGGAAAAACAATTATCGATAATCAACCTGTAATGGGCGTGACAGGTGGTGCCATGACCGCTTGTGAGTTTAAACCAGGTCCAATTTACCTGCAGGGTGACCACGGCGAAATTAGTTATAGAAAAATGGAACTAACTCCGATCATTAAAAAGTAACATTTTATAACTACATACTTAATTA
>JAUVKM010000125.1 GCA_030596265.1 Candidatus Cloacimonadota bacterium | reverse complement strand
GATGTATTTGGCTGGGAAGTTGAAGTTATGGAAGGTGGAAATTATGCTTTCTTCAAAGATGGTTTAGTTGGCGGTGGATTCGATCCCGATATGAAAGTTAGCAAAGGTGGTCCGAATCTGGTGATCGAGTGTGATGATATTCCAACTAAAATGGCTGAGATCATTTCTGCCGGTGGAAAACAGACATTACCGAAAACAGAGATCGGTGATGATATGGGCTTTTATGCATCATTTTTAGATGTTAATGGAAACCGTCTCTCTATCTGGAGTAAAACGTAATATCATTCTAATAGTTTCAGAATAGTAGCTCATGGATATGCGCAGATAAGCACGGATAAAGAATTTGAAATTAAACATGTTTTATTGCTTTGGTTTGTGATATTATACAGAAATAAACAGAGGTAAAAACTAGTGAAAATGAAGTCAAAAATTATAATATTAATTGGTTGTATATTAATGATTCTTCCAAATGTACTTTTGGCTAGAAATAATAAATGGGCTGCATATTTCAAAAAACAATACATAACTGCTTATGCAGAAGTTAATGGAAACCATTGGTTAGGAACAAAATGTGGATTAATCCATTATAATTCGAAAACAAAACAAACAAATTACTATTTCACAAATTCAGATACTACAAATTCAAAATACGATTTTAAACAGATATTGATAGAAAATCCAAATTCAATTTGGGTTATACTACAAAACAATGGGATAACCCATTTTCAAGATTCTGAATGGTACATTTATAATCAAACAAATACAATTTTAAAAAGTAATGAGATGATTAAGGCTGCAATTGCTCCTTCTGGAAGAAAATGGTTTATTACTAGGAATGCAATATATTCACTTAATAATCAGAAATGGGAAGAGTATACAAAAGGGAATACTTCAATACTTCAATTTCCTCTATTGGATGTTGCTATAGATCAATTAGATAAAGTTTGGTTTTCTGGAGGACGTTCTATATTTCGCTTTGCTGATGGAATATGGTCTAAACATGATGGCCCGAGCAGTAATATTTATATCACTGCTGATGACGTTGTTTGGTTGCATTCAAAAAGTTCTTTCTATAAAATTGAAAATAATACTTTAAAGAAAATAAAAACCGATTTTTCGGAACTTACATATAGTATTTTATACCTTTCAGATTTTATTATAGATGAAAATAATACTATATGGGCTATTCAGACTATTGGAGAGGAAGAAGAGGAAATGGATTTGATTTGTATTAAGGATGGAAAGGCTACTATTAAAAGTGTTTTTAATTATACTTGGCCTATCCAATTATATCAGAATTCATCAAAAGAAGTATTTCTTTATACAAGCAAGGGATTATATAAATACAAGAATGAAAAGCGCTCATATATTAATTACATAAAAGAAAATATTCCAAAAGGGATTACCGATGAGGGACAGTATAAGGATATTCAGTACTCCTATCATAAAGGGGAGGGTAATTTAGTGAATTATCAAGAAGAAGGACATTGGATATATAAGAATAAAAATGTTCAAATTATTATGGAGGGAGATTTCATATCCGGGAAAAAAGTTGGGACTTGGACAACTTATTTTGATAATGGTTCAGTTGAAAGGATAACAGAGTATAAAGACGGCATCAAAGATGGTCATTATGTTGAACATTATAAGAATGGAGTAGTGAAAATAGTAGCAGAATATGAAAATAACTTGAAAGAGGGTATTTGGCTAAAATATAATTCAGAGAATAAACTACAAGAAAAGGGAGAATACAAAAATAACACTAAGGTTGGTATTTGGTTTGAATCTTTCAACAATGGTTGTTATGTTGAAATAGACTATGTAAATGGGAAAAGTGTAGGTGAATGGAATTATTTTAATCCTGATGGAAAACCAATTTATACAGAGGAATTCCCAACTGTAATTAAACAACCAAATAAATTAAATGAAAATGGTAATAAACAAGGATTGTGGATTACATTTATGGATAATAGATTCAAATCATTGGATTCAATGGAGGATGCATTTTATTATCGTAATGCTGAATATGATGATGGAGTTCCGCAAGGCTTTGTACGTGATTACTTCATGAATGGAATACTGCAATTTGAGGGAAAAATGATCTCTGAGTTCCCAAGTGTCTATGCAGATGGAAAGATAAAGATATATGGCTATAAAGGAAATCTTAAAACTGAAAGAGAGTATATAAATGGAACGAAGAATGGAATAGAACAAACTTGGAAAAATGATGTTCTGCTTAGTATGGGAAATTATAAGAATAACTTGAAAGAAGGTTATTGGATGGAGATAATTCGTAGTACATCTATAGTAAAAAATATAGTAGAAAGAAGAAGAGAAGTAGAAACACTAATTAATAGTAAACATGAAGGAAAATATATTAAAGGTAGACGTGAAGGAATTTGGAAAGTGTATGCCAAAGAGAAACAAGTTGGAATAAGATATTACGAAAAAGGAACATATTTAAAACCAGTTAATTTACAAAAAATTAATCCAGGTAATTTTTTACAGATACTCAAAAGTAGTGAAATGAAACCAGTTTTAGTATTTCCAATTTCTTCGAGTAATTGGAAATTAAAACAATTTCTTGAGTTATTAATGAATAAGATCGAATCTGAAAAAGAGTGTGCTCCAGTGGTATCAACAGAAAGTACAGATTGGCCAGTAGGAAAAATGTCCACGATAGGTCGTGAAGCGATGTATATGCTGCAAGGTTTTATTGATGGGAAATATCCACCAACAGAATGCTCAGTAACTGATTTCAATCCCAAAGTAAAATATTACAAGAAATGGTGGCAAAAATACCAAAATGATTTAGGAAAAGAATAGGGAGTGCATTTGAATAAAGGTGTTATATATGCAATAGGAGCGTATCTTCTTTGGGGATTTTTCCCGATCTTCTGGAAAGTTATCAAATTTATTCCACCTCACGAAATTTTGTGTCACAGGATCATCTGGTCGTTTGTTTTTCTATCAGTTATTCTTACTTCTAAAAAAAATTGGAAATGGTTAAAAGAAGTATTTTCTCATAAAAGATCACTCATAATCTTTACCATATCTTCTTTGTTATTAGCATTAAACTGGATGTTATATATTTGGGCAGTTAATTCCAACTATATTATTGAAGCAAGTTTAGGTTATTTTATAAATCCGCTATTTTCAGTTTTCTTGGGTGTTGTATTTCTAAAAGAGCGTCCCAGGAAATGGCAATGGATAGCATTTGGGATTGCCGGGATTGGAGTTTTGTATCTAACTTTTGTTCATGGTAGCTTTCCCTGGATCGGTTTGTCTCTTGCTTTCACATTTGGAATATACGGATTACTGCGGAAAACAGATCCGCTAAATTCAACCGAAGGCTTAACAATGAATACAATGATGCTATTCATTCCAGCTATCATTTTTCTGCTATTTAGAGAATTTTCAGGAGTCGGTTCATTCGGGCATATTGATCTTAAATTTAATTTAATGCTGATCCTGGCAGGTGTAGTTACTTCCCTACCACTCATATTTTTTGCATCAGCAGCAAAGAGAATTGCCTTATCTTCATTAGGTATTCTGCAATATATTGCACCGATCCTGCAATTCTGTGTTGGATATTTTCTTTACAAAGAATCACTTGATTCTAATAAGTTAATTGGATTTGTTTTTGTTTGGATCGCTTTGATGATCTATACAGCAGAGAGTATTATTGAAAGAAGGAAAATGAGAATTACAATAAAATAATTATTGCAGGTTCATACCGGCAACTGCCAGTATGAACTAAAATATTTCGGACGCATCAAAATGATACGTCCTGCGGTTTTTTTGTAATCCGTTAAATCCGTGAGCCAATAAAACAGGAGGAGAAAAATGGAAATTAGACCAGACAGAAAATTGATCACAAAATCGTGGTTAATACTTATATCATTATCAATCGTAATTGTACTATTTGCATGCCTTTTGCATATAATTCCCGCATTAGATGGTGATATTGATCTTGAACAATTTTCTTTTTATCTATGGAGAATCGTGTTCATTTCAATTATCTTGATGTGGATAATCGCTGCACCAATAATGATCTTATGGATCAAGAATTTATCATATTCTATAGAAGCTGATAAAATTGTTATTAAAAAAGGTATTCTTACCAAAATTAAACAGAATATTCCTTTTAGAATGGTTACGGATTTTATGCTGGAAAGAACTCTTTACGACAGATGGCTGGGAATTGGTTCGATCAAGATTCAAACTGCTGGTCAAACCCAAAATGCTACAGGTTATGAAGGGAAACTCTCAGGACTTATAAACTGGGATGAACTGCACGAAAAATTGAGATCAGACCTGAGTGAAGCAAGATCATCAACCAAAGAAATTTCAAAATCTCCGGTAGTTAATGAAGAAGCTTTGGAAAATATTCTCATTGAGTTAAAAAAAATAAGTAATATTCTAGAAAAAGGGAAGCAGTGAAACAAAATAGATCTCAATTTGTTAAGAGGTTCCGGCTTATATTTATGTCTTCTCTGATCATTGCATTTACGGGATGTATTCCCAGTTATCATTACGGATATATGGGTACTGAGCATGCTTCTCTTTTGAACAGTCGTGATAAAGGACTAACTAATTACTCTGGAATTAGTGTATCTACGGGTGGAGCATCTAATGAAGGTGAAAATTCTACAACACTGAAATTGCGGCATCAAATCAATTATACTTACAAATGGTGCTCTTTTTCTGCTCATGCTGATGCCTACAGAGGATTTCATACTGTGGAAGCAGTTGAAGAATATGCAGGGAACAGCTATGATTATTACGGGATAGCTCCCCAGATTTCAACTTCGATATTCTATCCATTTACAACTGGTCGTTGGGGAATTTACGGATCATTCGGAACATTCTGGGAATTCGGTTCATACTTGGATTGGTTAGAAAAAGTTGATAATGATAGTTTATTAACATTGGAAGATGATAAATTTTATGGAAAAGTATGTTTTGGAGGTGTTGGAATATTACATGAAGTTATTTATTCTGAAGACAAAATGATTACTTTCCAAATAGGAACCGGCATACCGGGAATTGGTCATGGTTATACCAGTTTTCATAATAGAAAGTATGTTATTTCGGTTGGAGTAAGTGTAATTTTTGATAATTCTGGTTCAGTTTTCATTAATTATATGAGAAAATGGTAGTGGATTTTAATAATTGAAAGGATAACAAATTATGCAATATCGTAAGTTATGCGGAGAGGAAGTTTCAATTCTAGGATTTGGTACAATGCGTTTTCCAATATTAGATAAAAACCAGAAAATGATCAATGAAGAAAAAGCGGAAGAAATGCTTGATTATGCGATTGAACATGGTGTGAATTATCTTGATACAGATCAACCTTATCATGGGGGAGAAAGCGAAAATTTCGTGGGGAGATACTTAATAAAGCGGAACTTGCGGGATAAAATATTACTGGCAACTAAACTTCCCGCCTGGCTCATTAAGGAAGAAGCGGATTTTGATAAACAATTTAATGAGCAATTGGAAAAACTTCAAACAGACTACTTTGATTTTTATCTGCTGCATGCGTTAAATGCAAAAACGTGGCAGAATATTAAAGATCTTGGTGTACTTAAATGGTGCGAAAAGAAAAAAGCAGAAGGAAAGATAAAACATATCGGATTTTCCTTTCATGATTCATACACAGTGTTTAAAAAAATTGTTGATGCTTATGATAAATGGGAATTCTGCCAGCTTCAGTATAATTACATGGATTTAGAATTTCAGGCTGGTGAGAAGGGATTTGAATATGCCATTAAAAACAATATTGAAGTTATCGTAATGGAGCCCTTGCGAGGTGGTCAGCTTTCTAAGGTTCCACCACCGGAAATTGAGAAAATGTGGCAGAGATTTCCAGTGAAACGTTCCTACTCTGATGGTGCTTTGCAATGGGTTTGGAATAAAAAGGAAGTTCCAATTCTATTAAGTGGAATGACAATTTTACAGCATGTAAAAGAGAATATAGAAAGTGCTAATAAAGCTAAAATAGGAATATTTTCCAATGAAGAACTGGATCTCTTTAAGACTATCAGAACGGCATATTTAAAGCGATCACCATTCTTCTGTACGACTTGTAAATATTGTGAACCATGTCCTCATGGCGTTTCAATCTCTTCCATATTGGAAATGTATATGATGAACGTAATGTATGATGAATTAGAGCGAAGCAGAATGTTCTATAGTGTTTTTTTAGGGGAAGATAATAGGGCGGATAGATGTATAGAATGTGGTGAATGTGAACCAAAATGTCCGCAGCAGATCGAGATAATTAAATGGCTTAAAGAATCACATAAAGTATTAAAGAAAGATTAATGAATGTCACGGATGTACATAAACATGGATAAAAAAAATTGCAGTTCATTCCGGAAGTTACCGAATTGAACCGAACGTTTCGGACGCATCAGAATGATACGTCCTGCACCGTAGGGGCAATTCACGAATTGCCCGGAAAGAAAAAGTAAATAGAAAAAACTGAGGTAAATATGCATTATATTTTATTAGGTTTTGCCCCCGGACT
>JAUVKM010000209.1 GCA_030596265.1 Candidatus Cloacimonadota bacterium | reverse complement strand
CCAAAATTGATTTCGAAAATTTCCTATAAATTGTAATTTTATTTTCTCGTTTATATTATCAGGAATTGCATTAAAAATATCTTCAGGTGATAAATTTTTATAAAAATTACCTGCAAATGTAAAGGTGATTGCTGTATTATCAATTCGATTTCCGTATTCAGCATTCTCAATATCAAAACCATTTGTGACTACTTCCATTTTGTTATCCAAAAATGAATATTTCTCAATATAATGTTTTTTAAGCCCTGGTGTCACCACAATCACCTTATCAGCAAATTTCAAAATCTTTTTTTCCCAATAACTACTTAGGATTTTATTATAAAAAGTTATCTCTTTGAATGGATGATCCACCCAAAGATCACGAATATCCACGACTAGAGGTTTTTGGAATTTTTTTGCTAGCTTATAAGAGGTGATTACATGATTATAAATTCCACCAGTAGTACAATAAATCGCATCGATTTTCTTATTTAATAATATCTCTTTCCCTTTTAGGTAACAAAATGGCATCCACCCTACTTTTTCATCAATTACAAAGAGTCTTTTTATTATGTTAGTAAATCCTTCTTTACTGCGATGAATTTCTTGCACTTTTTCTTTTGTAAAATAATTTAGAAATCGAATTGGATCTAACGACTCCGTACGATAAATTTGATTTTTGTTAATTCCTTCATATTGTTGCCAATCTTTCTGATAGTAACCCAATTCTTTCACAGTTAAAATGATAGGATTCCAACCAAATTCAGGTAAATATTTTGCAAATTTTCCAATTCTTACAGCGGAAGGAATATTATAAGGTGGTGCAAAGTAAGAAATCATTAAAATGTTTTTCATTATTCGGTTAACCTATCTTTAGCATAATTGAGAAATTCCTGTGTTTGGCTCTCTCTGCTGAATTCAAAATTTATCTTACGTTTTTTACTTTTCTTATTAAGAATTTTTATCAATTTCAAGAAATTCTTGGCGATCATCTCAATATCTTCCATTTCACAGATTAGATCATGCTTATTGTGTCTCAGTATCTCAGCAGCTTCACCTTCTGGCGGCACCATGGCAAGGATCTCCTTTCCACTTCGCAAATACTCAAATAGTTTACCGGTAAGCACACCTTTTCCTTTATGTGATGCGATAAATAAAAGTAAGGCATCACAATTCATAAGAGATTTTATTGCATCTTTATGCTCTATTTGAGAATTTATTTTTATCATATGTGCTACTTTGGAATTTATAATATAGTCAATTGTTTCTGAATAGTAATTACCAGTGAATTCAATAAGAATATCATCAGTTATTTGACCACGTGATTGCAATAACTCCAAAGCTTTTAGAAGATATTTTGGGGTACGATACCCGTAAAAATTCCCAATATATTTAATAACTAATTTCTCATTCTTCCAGATAACAAAATTAGAAAAATCATCAGCATCCCAACCATTATAAATAACTTTTATCTTATTTTTTAAAACCTCACCAAATTCACGAATAAGATCTTTTTTCATTGTTTTGCTTACCACAGTTATTACTGAAGCAAATCGTAGGATTTTATTTTCCCATTTTTTTGAATATCTCTTATGAAGTTTAGTAACAAAAGTTATGTAGGGATTCAATGTCCAATGATCACGGTAATCAATTATAAGTGGTAACTTATTCTTTTTAGCCAATTTATAAGCTGCTATGCCGCTTGTATATGGTCCCATTGTTGCCATGACAGCATCATATCTATTTTTTTTAAACAACTTTTTTCCTGCTTTCATCACAAAAGGTAACCAGCCAATCTTATCATCAATAGGAAAAACATTCCGGATAATTTTCTTATACTTTTCGGGTGTGTTAAAATAGACAGCTTTATTGGTTTTGGGTTTGGAGATCTTCTTTAAAATTGACATCAGGTCAAAAGATGATGTTCTAATAATTTTATGAGCTTTATCTTCCTTTAATAATTTGTTATCGGTTGAATGAAAAACAATATCCTTTACTGTGATCACATCAGTAAAAACATCAAATTGTTCGAGATATTTCACTAATTTTGCTGGACGCTGAACCCCGGGACCACCCAACGGTGGATAGAAATAAGCAATTAATAACAATTTTCTCATTTCTCTTCCTCAGATTTCGATTTCTTGTTTAGAACAACTTCAATTTTTGAATCCAATTTAACATTAGAAAAATAGATATTATTCTCCTTAATTTCAGCTTCTGCATGATTAACCTGAACAATATCATAGTTGCCAAACACACTTATTGTAAATTTATCTGTTTTGGAAGGGAAATAGAGATAAAATCTATCTTCACTATCAAAGATCTCAATACCTTCTCTTCTTTTCCACCATTGTGCGATTTGCATAAAAGTAGCCATGAAAACATTCTTTGGTCTGATCTCTTCTATAGTATAATTAAGAAGCTGCTTATTGTAAGAAATCTCATCAAAGTTTGAAATGGAATAATTAAAAGAGACAAATCCGTTTGCAGATTCAACTGATTCGATCAGATGATCTACTATTTCCTGTGCATTTTCATATGAGATCAAGCTCGATTTCGATAGTTTTAAATGATTATCAGAAAATATAATTGGTAATTCCAAAGAATGCCATCCGAAACTACTTCTTAAATCTTTACTATGTGAACCATATTGATAAAATGGGAAACCTAAACCACTCAAGAAACCATTCTTGTGGTGAAATCCAATTGAGGAATTATATGTGAATCCGTTTTTCTTATGGAATTCATGTGTAATTCTCGGGTCGTAACTAAAACAATTATGACGAATCCCCATTAACTCATCACTGGTTATTTTTGATAATTTATTTTTTTGTTTATGCAGTATATCTTGCTTCCCAGAATTAACTGAAGCCAATAAGGCGATCTCATTTCCTTTTGCATGATTATTCATTACTTCTTTATGTACATCACTGCTTTGTATAGAATAATCAATATCTTTATTTGAATTTGATTCCGTTCCAAAGAAATATGTACCATTTATCTGGTGCATACTTTCGATCTGATCAATAACATCAAAGTTCCAATATTCTTCAATATTAGTTAATAAATATTTCATTTTACTTAAAAAACTATTAAAAATATATTTAATTTTATAGAAGATCAGAATATCTTCAAATGTGCTGCTGATCATCCTTCCCAAAGACCATTTCTGCAATTTATCAATATTATAAGAAAAGGAAGCAGCAAAAACTTCTGCCGAGGGCCAATATGCTTTCTTTACCAAAAAAGTAGAACCATTCTTTTGTAATGAATCTTTGATGCATCTTTCTATTAACCACAGTAACATATTTACATAGGGTTCCTGATGAAACTCTATAAATGGGATATCCTCATCTGAGAGCCAACCATGATCGTCTCTCTTCACACCTTCGATCCCAATTGAAGATTCCAGATTAAACAGAATGTTCCCAATAATATCAAATTTATAAATGCCATAGAACAAGTCATCTTTATGATAATAATGAATTGGCACTTTTATCTCTTTATCTGAAATTATAGGCACCTTACGCTTCAATTTAATTATTTCTGTATTTTCTTTAATCTTTTCGAGTGTTAGTTTATTTGGTTGCAGCAATTCGGATAAAACAGGAATATAGAATAATATCCTGTCCATAGCAAGAATGTAAGCTTCTTCTATTGTAGGTTCTATTAAACCATAGTAGAATAGTATGTCATTCTGCTGTAACTGATCCAGTTTATGAATATACTTAAATTCATATCCAAGAGTATTGAAAATAAAATCAAAAGTAAATTTGATCTTGTTCTCAAATCTTTTCAGCTTACTATCTACATATATTGCTATCATTCAACCTCATGAATTCTAATTATTCCTTATTTAAATAATCAGATAGAAGATATCGCATAATTCTGTCAACTTGCATATTATGTAATATTATTGAAATTAAAATAATCCATTATAATTCAAATAAATTAAGTCTGGTATTTTCATCAAAATATCTATCTATTTTTCCATTAAATTCATCAATAATAACTTCACATGTTGCGCTAACAACAGCTTGATTTAGATGTCCGCCAAAGGCGTTATATTCACTGTCGGAAAGCATTATATGCATATGCAAATATGGTTGATCTTTGTTAGAAGTGATATTTCCTAATATGGATAATATCTCAAAATTACCTTTTATTGTATTAGAATGATATTCCTTTTTTAATGGATCAAATAAGCCAATTTCAACTTCGTTAACTGCACCGATTGCAAATATCTTCCCTAATTTAACTGATCTCTTATTGCAGAATTTGGTAAGAGTACTTACAATTTCTTCTCCCCTATCAATTCTAATAAAGTATTTATTTTCAATCTTTTTTGATTCCACAAATTCCTCCATTATTATTATTCTAATAATTACAAAAAATAATTGTAATATTCTTTGTCTAACATA
>JAUVKM010000221.1 GCA_030596265.1 Candidatus Cloacimonadota bacterium | reverse complement strand
TCATCCTGTAACGAAAGAAGTTCTGGGTAGGAATGTGACTCCGCTTGGTGAAATTATTGTTATTCAAGTGCAAGAAAAAATGTCGATTGCCAAACCAATTGGTAATATAAGTAAAATTGAAATTGAAGATAAAGTAGTTGTAAAGTAAGGAGGGAAGATGAAAACAAAAGCTGTTATTTTATTATTATTAATTAGTTTAAGCTTATGTGCTATTGATTGGAATATCTCTGGTGCCGGAGCTCGTGCTACAGGCATGGGTGGAGCTTTTATTGGTGTAGCAGATGATGCTACAGCCATAACATGGAATCCTGCAGGATTGACTCAACTATATCGTCCTGAAGTTTCATTAGTTGCAAGATTTATTGCAGAAAATTACAAGTATGAATCTACTCTTTATGATGACAGTGTAGACAATCAGAGTCACTTCATTGTAAATTTTGCTAGTGCAGCATATCCAATAATGAATGGTAGAATAGTTGCAGCAATCGCATTTCAGAAACAGCTCGATTGGTATAGTGGTTGGGAAAGTAATGAAAATGAAACTGCAGATGGCGGGGCTAACACTATAATTCCCGGTATAGCTGTAAGAGTGCTTCCAATTTTATCGGTAGGTTTTTCTACTAATATTTGGATGGGAAATAGTGTTAAAGAAACTTCCGACTATTATTATGGTTATGAAGAACAAGTTGAAAGAACCATTACATTTTCCGGTTTTAATATGGCTTTTGGTTTAATGGCGGATCTAAATAATCTACAAAAACCAATTCCTTTGAAAATGGGCATGATGATGAAAACACCTTTTGACTTGGGTGTTGAAGTGGATGCTGATTATGAGTATAATTCCGACCTGCATTATAAAAATACTGTGGATATGCCAATTATGATGGGATTTGGTGCATCTCTTCGTATTGGTGATAATTTAACAGTATCTACCGATTATGAAATTAGAGCTTATGGAAATAGTAAAATTAACTATGATTTAGGAGGAACATCTAATTTAAGTGATAATGAGACAAATCTTAACCAAATTAGAGTTGGTGCTGAATATTTAATAATCTCGGATTTTGCCGTTATCCCACTTAGAGCAGGTTTTAAAACAGTTCCCACACTACGAGCAAATGGGGAAGGACCATCAGATTATTGGGAATACACAGACCAAGTGGTTGGTAGTGGTTTTTCCTTTGGAACAGGTCTGATATTTGAAAGAATTGCCATAGATGCAACAGGTGAATTTACATCAACTATAGAAGAATGGGATGATTGGCCGGATTATAATGAAAGTGAAAGTGGAACTAATACAAAATTTAAAGCAACTTTATCGTGTGTATTTTATTTCTAAAATCGGAGGACAGGAATGAAAAGATTTTTTCAAATTTTACTGCTGATATGTTTATTTTCTCAAATTAATCTACTTCATGCCAAAAAAGCACCGGACTGGGTAACAAATAGACCCATTGATAACGAGTTTTACATTGGGATCGGTCATGCTTCCAAAGTAAAAGGCAGTAATGATCATATAGAAAGAGCAACAAGTGAAGCTCTGAAGAACCTGGCGTCTGAGATCACAGTAAATATTTCTGGAGAAGTGGTTAGTAGTATGATAGAGAAATCCGGTATTTTGGAAGAAGAATTGAAATCTAAAATACGTTCTACAACAGAAGCGGAATTGGAAGGATATGAACTGGTAGAGCAATGGCAGGATAGAAAAGAATATTGGATCTATTACCGTCTGTCTAAAATAAAATATCAATTAGCCAGAGAAGAAAAGATAAATAGAGCAATTAGTTTAGCTTTAGATCTTTTTTCACAAGCTAAAAAGAGTGAGCAAAATAGAGAATATTACAAAGCTCTACTTCTATTTTTACAATCTCTCAAACCAATTGAAAAATACATTGGAGAACCTCTTGAAACAAATTATCTCGGACAGTCTATTTATCTGAATAATGAAATATACATTTCGATTCAAAACCTCCTTTCTAATATTGAGTTAAAACCGGTAACTAACAACATTGAAGCAAAGAGAAATAAAGCTGTAAAACAACCGATCAAAATCACAGCTTATTATCTTGATTCCGAGCAGATTTCTATTCCTAATTTACCAATTTTATTCAGCTTTAAGCGTGGGGAAGGAGACCTGATAAAAAATGTGAAAACAAATATGAATGGGACTGCATCTTGTAGGATCAGCAAAATAACTTCCTCGGAGAAAATGCAGATACTCAATGCAGAATTGGATATTACTAAACTGATCAATCAGGACAGTACCTCATTTGTGTATCAAAATATTCTGAAAACTTTCCCGATGCCATCAACCCGGATCATTCTGAATGTTACCGGATTACTAATATTTATTGAATCCGAAGAAATTAATTTAGGTAAGGAACTCAATGTTCTCCATATTGAGCCCAAGATAAAGGAGAGTCTCTCTGATAAGGGTTTTTCTTTTACCGATGATATGACGGGAGCGGATATCTATATCACGATCAAAGCAAGATCGCGAGAAGGCTCTGAAATGTTTGGAATGTATTCGACTTTTGTTGATGTTTCAGTTTCAGCTTTGGAAATGAGTTCAGGAGAAGAGATCTATAAAAATGTTTTCAACAATGTAAGCGGACAGGGACTGAATGCTGAGAAAGCAGGTCTAAAAGCTTTTGAAAATGTGGCTGGAAAAATTTCTGAGAATATGGTTCCAAAAATTATTCAAATTGCAGGTCAATGAAAAATAGAAAACATACGATCAGATTAATAAAACTTTATAAAAAGTGGTACATACTTCTAGCAGTGTCGTTGCTGCTAACTTTGCTGGTAAGCTTTTTAACTTCTACTCCCTTCCTAAAAGATACAGAGATGAAAATGTTGGATTACCGTTTCCAGCTTGATCCAACTCCGGAAAAAGCCGATACTAATATTGTAATTATCGCAATTGATGATAGCAGTCTGGATTTCTTTAGTGAGAACGAAATTTCATGGCCCTGGCCTCGATCGTTTTATGGATACGTTGTTAACTATCTCACAGAAGCCGGAGCTCGAACGGTTATTTTTGATATGCAATTTTATGAAAAGGATATTGAGAGAGAAGAAACAACTGCTGACGAGACCGATAACATTTTTGCTGATGCGATCAAAAATAACGGGAAGGTCTATCTAGGTGTTCAACTACTTAAAGATACTAACGATATTCATTCCAAAGTAAACGAATTCTCTATTGATGATCAACAAATAGATCTTCCACCCTTCCAGGGTATTCGAGCTCCAATAGCATCTTTCTTATTGAATAATAAATCGATCGGGGTAATTAATACAGAACCAGATAATGATGGCTTAATTCGCAAAGTTGGCTTGCTTTTCAAATTAAAGGAACACTATTTTGCACAGATGGCTTATCGAGTCTGGTTAGATCAATACGAAGATTCTGACATTGTTGATATACCTGTAGATAATAATGGTAATTATCTATTAAATTGGTATGGTCAACGTGCTTTCACAACCTATCCTTTTCGTGCTTTAATTTCCTCTGCTTCTGCTTATATAAATGATAATGAACCGATAATTCCTTTAGAAGCATTATATAATAAACATGTTATTTTTGGAGCTACTGCTGCGGGATTATATGACTTAAAATCTAATTCTTATTCTAAAGTAATTCCGGGAATGGAGATCTGGGCGACTGCACTCAGTAATTATATTAATCACGATTTTATTGAGATAACTCCCGGCTGGTTAAATTTCCTACTTACTCTTTTAATTATTTTTCCAATCATGTTCCTAATTTCAAATTTCTTACCCAAAAAAGCTAACATCATTATCTTATTGCTTCTCATTTTCATGCTATTTATTAATTTTTTCTTATGGAAATTGTATCGTATCCAGTTGAATTTCACAATGCAGATATTTGGCTTCATTATTTCATATCTACTCATCAACACTCTAAGCTATTTATTGGAAGGCAAATCCAGGCGTGAGATCAGAAAGATTTTTACGCGTTATCTTCATAATGATGTGATAAAACAACTTGAAGAAGATCCGAATAAAGTTCAACTTGGTGGTAAGGAAATAAACGCCACAGTTCTTTATACTGATATTTACAATTTTACAACTCTTTCCGAAACAAAAACACCATCTGAACTGGTACACGATTTGAACGAGTACTTTAAAACA
>JAUVKM010000122.1 GCA_030596265.1 Candidatus Cloacimonadota bacterium | reverse complement strand
ATATAAAGTCAAGGGTTGTCTATTTGCGAGACCCCGTGGACGCAATTTTAAACGATGTTCCGCTTCGATACTGTTGCGAGTCTTTTACTGTGTCACGCTCGGCGTTAATCAACATGGAGCGAAGCGGAATGTTGATTAATGGTTGGCAGCTGCCACGCTCTTTCATTTTTTCTTCCTGCTTGGCTGTGGAGCTGTGTGTTAAGTGCATTCAGAAAAATTAGGTGAGCATTTCTGCTCACCTAAAAAATAAAATCACTCTTGCCAACCACCTTCGTTATAGATTGCCTGTATTTCATCTTCTGTTAAGGCTCGATTAAAGAAAAAGATTTCATCTAAACAACCTGCTAAGCTTTGATTAGTAGCAAAACCACCACCTACACTGTCTTGCTCTTGACCAATGATTAAACCAGATTCAGGGATTTCGATAATACCAGTAGGAACAACCATTGGCAAACCAACAATTTCTCCATCAAAATGTAGTTTTACATAAGCACCATCACGAGTTAATATTATATGATGCCACTGATTATCTTCAATAATTGTGTTATCAAAATAACTGTGGTTTTCATTAAATATAGTAAAACACCACTGTCCTAAATTTTTCATATAATAAATGGTAAAAAGATTATCATATGGAGATGGTGATACTCCACTTATTATTGTATTACTTGGGTCAATACCAGAAGTATGAAAATCAGTTATTTTCACAAATGTACCAAAAGAGAAATTTTCTACACCATTTAATACTGAATTCGGTACTGAAAGAGCATCGGAATTATTATTTCCAATTTCTAAAAAATTATTTTCAACGGTTGCATTTCCTAACAATTCCCCATTATATCCGTTTTCACTCTCATCATTAACGTTACCATTTAAAAGATAATATGCAACATAATCAGTTGGAATATTACCAGAGCTTTCTTCCATTGTTGTAAATTCCCAAATCTCACCTGTAGTAGAATTATTGTGGTCATCGTGTGCAACAATTTTCCAATAATAAGTTGTTTCGTATTCAATATCGTAACTCAAATTATTAAGATCGTAACTATTTTCTGTTTGACCTGAATTTTCTAAAGGTGGATTTGGAGAATCTCCGAAATAGACATCATAAGTTAAGGGATCATTTTCTGGATCGGTGCAATCCCAAGATAGGTTGGCATTAATTGAAACATTCTGTGCTTCATCAGCTGGAGAAGGATCAAATGGAAATGATGGCGGATTATTACCAGCACCTAAAATATTTATACTAACATCATCTTCACCAGTATTGTCATCACTGTCAGTTGCGATCAGCGTAACTGTATGAGGTCCTTGAGATAAATCAGAAACTGATAAATTTTCTCCATATCCTAAAGAACCATCGACATTGGAAATCCATTCAAGAGAATTGCCTGTTAAATCTCCATCTTGTATATCAGTTGCGTTACCAGCAAAATCGACAGTTGCTCCCAAATCAAATTGAGAGCCATTTAAAGGAGACGTAATCGTTACAACAGGAGCTTGCCCGATTGTATATTCATATTGATGTAGAATCCATTCCTCATTATAAATATCCATACTATAATTAGCAATTGTATGACTTAATATTTCAATTAATAATCCAGTATCTAAATCCAGACCATAAGAAATTTCTTCAGAAATTAGAAGATCATCGAAGCTTATTTCAACAGAGCAATCAAATTTACCGTAAGCGTCAAGAACGATATATGGACCTATAGCAGTATAAATCATTGTTTTAAGTTGTGGTTTTAATCCAGCCTGAACATCAATAGAACCATAACCATTAGGACCATTAAAACCAAGAGTTTTCTCATAACTGCTAATCGGACTCCAATTATTATTTTCATACATTGCACCAGTTGTCATTGTTTCTGTTGCAGTTACTCCAAAACTTATTCCTGCTTGAAGAGAAGCATCAACATAAGCATCAACACTAATTGTTGGATGAACTGTAATAGGTAAAAGTAATCCTATAGGAATTGTTAAAACTGGAAATTGAAATTCAACAAGAGTAATTTCTTCTTGAAGATTATATACAACACTGTTCTCAAATGTTAAATCTCTTTCAAAGGTATTAATAAGCTGAATGTCAAATTCATTGAGTTGCCAATTAGCAATATTTAAGTTCATTAACATTTCGGCAGTAAAATTTAAAGTCCCAACTGCCCTTATTTGATCATCAGTTGTATTTGTATTTCCATCACCATCATAAAATATTGCATTGATTTCTAAAGAAAATAAATCCTCACGGGAATTTGAAACTAATTTGACACCATCAGCAAATGTAGATTTTTCTATTCGAGAAGATAGAAATGTGTAGCTTGTAGATAAATTACCTTGTTGTAATGCTTCGTCAAGAGAAGCATTTTCCATTGTAACAATTATTGT
The DNA here is from genome assembly GCA_030596265.1 of Candidatus Cloacimonadota bacterium. The sequence continues at coordinate 4,213 of JAUVKM010000122.1, read as the reverse complement.
GTTAGAATTTACTTGAATATTAGTTACTTTTTTAAGAAAACCATTTGGCATTAAATTTGTAACACCACTAACCAAAATATCACCTTCTTCAAAATCTTCGGTTGTAGAAGTTTTCGTAAATGTAAACGTATTGCCATCCTGCGAGACTTCTTGCAAATCTTCATTAACTTGTGTTTCTTCAAGAACAACAGTTTCATCTGAAAGGACTACTTCTCCTGGATCTGGGTCGTTTTCAGTTGGATTTTTATCATCACAACCAAAGGCAATTAAAATAATTGCGAATAAAATTAAAATTCTGAACATCTTCATTTTCTTTCCTCCATTTTTATTTGTTTAAATCAACTTGCACTTAATGGTTGGAGTGCGCCACGATTCATCTTGCTTCTCTTCTTGCTTATTGTGGGCACTTTTGTTATATGCAATCATTCAAATCATAGATCCGAATTCAACAAATATTTCAGTTAACTAAGTTGCGTAGAAATGTTCAAAAAGAGTAGGTTGAGCTTTTTCTATTGGCTCCTCAATTATGGGATTGGTTTCGTAATTAGTAACTAATGCTTCCAACATTGAATTTCTATTTTTTTCTTTACCACCGAGATGGTAGAAATGCTCTCTTGTTATTAAATTATAATCTTTCCAAATTGTTTTTAAATAATTGTTTTCACGATAGATATTACTGTGCCAAGTTGACAAAATGAAATCACTTGCTGTATTAGAAAGCTGTCTGTTTAATTCTAATTCCTTATTTTCATCCCAACCATTAAAATATTCAGTATGTCTTCCAATGTAGGGCGGATCACAATAAATAATGTCACCATCATTAGCAATTTGAATTGTCTCTGAGAAATCCTGACAAATAAATGTAAAATCTTTTAATTGTAGCAGACTATAAACATATTCAATTTGATTAACAATTTTTGTTATGTATGCTTTAGCAAATCTTTCAGGTTTTCTACAAAAAGGAACATTAAATCCACCCTTGCGATTAAAACGAATCATTCCGTTGAAACAAGATCTGTTTAAAAAAAGAAAATCTAACGGGTCTTTTTCTTTATTAAATCTTTCTCTTATTAAGTAGTAATGCTCTTCTCCCTTTTCTAATAATTTATTACCTTCTTCTTGTAAAAACAATCTGGTTAGTTTGGGAGTGATTTCTTTTTTTAAAATTGAATTATAAAAATTTATTAGATGAGGATTTGTATCGGATAATATTGCCTTTTTTGGAATTACATTAAAAGCAACAACACCTGAACCCATAAATGGTTCAATCCAGACACCATCGAAATCATCAGGAATAATGCTTTTTATCCATTGAACAAGTTTCGTTTTTATGCCTTGTGTTTTAATTGGTGGAACGTGAATTTTCATTTAATTACTCTTCTTTACTTTCTTGTTTCTTTTTGGAACAATTAACGATGTTTTGCCTTTTCGATATTCAACAAAATCTATCAGCGATGTTATTTTCTTTGTACCCTTTTCTCCATCTGGAATTGTTATCTTTTTGTAATTCATCCAATAATCATCAAACCATTTTTCACCAAGCTTTGAAAACATTCCACGACCTTTGACAATATCTTCAATGTTGTTAATGCTTCCAATATTCGCAGTATTTCCACTTCCGCCTTTGTCACTTGCAATACGCCATTTCTCTTGAACAAAAAACTCAAAATCTTTAACCACAGAAGTTATTGATTTTAACTCCTCTAATTTATAATGTTTGGTTTCGTCGATTGATGTGCCATAATTTCTGCTGTAAATTATACCGAGACAAAAATGAGCAGAATAAGAACCGTAAGGAAATTGTATATTTTTTGAGCTTTTGCGGTTTTCAAAATATTTTCCGTGAGAGCCTAAAGTAAAGCCATTACATAAAGCAGAATTATTAGGTTTTCGGTATGTTGTTTAAAAATCTACAGCAAATTTAATTTTTTCATTATCTGATTTAATGAAGGAAATATCAGGATAATAGTTTTGATGTTCAGGTAAAATTATATGATAACCATATTTTTTTGCAAATTCAAGAAGTTTTGGGAATAGATGAATCTCAATAATTTTTGAAACAATTTTTGTATCCGAAGATATTGTGTAAACATTCTTGAAAATATCAATAAAACCTTTAATTGTCCATTGACCATCTTTTGAGCTTATGTGCTCATTTAAACCTGAAACAAATTCCTTTAATTGCTTTTCAAAATCTTTTTTATAACTCATATTACTTCCTTCATCATTAAATACTTTTACAACTTCTATTTTGCAATAAAATTAATCAAGATATTTTATTATTCGTTGTTTCTAATCTGTTGCATATAATGTTTGGCAGCTGCCACGCTCTTCCTGTATTACTTCTTGCTTGGCTGTGGAGCTGTGTGTTAGCAGCATTCTCTTTTATTTCAACAGTAAGCATTTTTTTACTACTTCAGTTTTGTCATTTATAAATAATTTATAAAGATAAACACCTGAACTAACAAGTTTATTGGAATCATCATCTCCGTTCCAGATTATTGAGTGATCACCTTTATTAAATTCATTTTGAGTTAAAGTTTTGATTTTCTGCCCTTTAATGTTGTAAATCGTTAATTCTATTTTAGAATCATTTTGGATAGAAAACTTAATTGTTGTTGTTGGGTTGAAGGGATTTGGGAAATTATTCAACTTGTAATTTACAGTTGGCAATTCATTATTCTCTGCTCCTGTTCCTTGCCATTCGTAGCAACCCATATCAATATGATCTTCATAGATTCGTGGATTCCCATCTAGATCACATTCGGGAAGATTTAATCCAGTTGTGTCGGGAGTTCCTGTATTGATGCATGGAGAATTTGAGAAGAAATGAAAGTCACCATTTTCAGGATCAACAAAAAGAGGATCATCTTCGATATTACCTTCCAGCCAGTTGAATATAACCCAGCCAGGATTATTAATTGTTATTCCGTTTAGACCATTTTCAATACAATTATATTCAAAATCCGCGGTTGTAATCCCATGCCCCCCATAACCCCCAGAAATACCAATCTGATTGTAATAATTACCTTGAAAAATACAATTTATAAAATACAGGTTATCTCCAGCACCAGCAAAACCAAAGCCGTAATTATTACATAGAGTTGTATTGATAATCTCCACATAAGAATCACCATCACAAGCAATACCGTCTCCTTCATAGGGGTTTGGACTTATATTATCGAAAAATGAAGAATTCCTAATGAAGAGATTACAATCATCTACATAAATTCCAGCACCGCAACTCATATCATTATCTCTGATTATTGTATTATTTATCTCTAACTGAGAATAATAAGCCATTAATCCGCCACCTCTGCTTGGTCCACCATTAAAAACTGAATAATTACCATATATTTCACAGTCAGACATATCACACGATGAATTAATCATATACATCCCAGCACCGGCTCCTCCTGACCATACACCATCACCATAAACATAATTTCTTGAAATTATACAATGAGATAATTTGAGATAAGAATTTTCAAGATAAATTGCACCACCCCAAGTAGGATAATCATCATAGTTTATTGCCAAATTCCTAGTAATATTTGACTTTTTTATACTCAGCTCTGAATTCGTGCAAAAAATTGCTCCACCATGGTCGATTCTTCTATTATTCCTGATAGTACAATCAGAAATAACTACTTTATCAAAAGAATCAATTTCTATTGCACCACCAGCTGCTTTAGTTATCTTGCAATATGAGAATTTAGATGAATCATTGGAAGTGGGAGTTTGAATAAAATTTATTCCTCCCCACGAATTATCTTCTCTATAAAAATAAATTGTATCCTGTTCGGTTCCTTCAGCTAAGATTCTGCCTTGAACATTGAGGTTGTACTGTCCTTGAAACTCGATCAAGCAGCCTGGATCAATGGTGAGGATTTCACCATCAGGAATTGTTATTTCACCTTCAATTAAATATGGAGAACCTGAATATAGCCAAGTTCCAGACACGCTACCTGATGGAATTGTGGTTTGGGAGATAAGTAGAATCCAATTTACAAAAATTATCATTACGAGTATTGTCTTTTTCATATTTACCTCCGAAGTATCATATTGCTGCTAATGTTCTGCGTATGCTGCGGATTCAATTAACTCCACATAATTACAAACGACCAAAGGTTTGAATCGAATGATTCAAGCCGAAAGAAAGAAAAACCCCTACAGCAGATACGCCTGTTACAGGCAGTTTTTTTTCCACCGG
>JAUVKM010000148.1 GCA_030596265.1 Candidatus Cloacimonadota bacterium | reverse complement strand
GGTGGAAAGGAAACTGCCTGTAACAGGCGTATCTGCTGTAGGGGTTTTCTCTTTCTTTTGGCTTGAATCATTCGATTCAAACCTTTGGTCATTTGTAATTATGTGGAGTTATTTGAATCCGCAGCATACGCGAAACATTATACTCATAGAATTAAAGGAGCATTTGAGCTATCGAGATACATTATTGCTAAATTTGATGAGCGGGGAATTTAAGGTAAAAATATAAATTGCGTTTTCCTGTAAAAGCATTATGTTTTTCAGGAAATATATTTAAGGAGAAATCTTGTGAAACATTATGAGAAAGCACTTTACTTCATAGCAGGTCATCGTAGGGGTTGGGCATTTTCATCAAGTGATTTGTCACCCATATTCACCCGGAGAGAAGCTGATGATATTCTGAAATATCTAACTAAAATTGGTAAAATCAGAAGAATCAATCGCGGATTATACGACTACCCCAAATACAGCGAATTTCTAAAGCAAGAGCTGAGTCCCGATATTGACCAAGTAGCTCGCGCCTTTGCCCGTAAGTTCAATTGGCGAATAGAAATATCGGGAGACAGTGCTTTAAATTTATTGGGATTATCTACCCAAATAGTAGGAAAACATATCTATTTAAGCGATGGTGAAAATAGAAGTTATAACATAATAGGTACAACTTTGGAATTCAAAAAAACAGTTTTAAAGAACATCGGCTTCAAACATAAAGAGAGCTCGCTTATCGTTCAGGCACTAAAAGCGTTAGGCAAAAATCACATTACATCCAAAGTTACAGATAAGATTAGAACACAAATTGAACCTAAAATGTATAATAAGATTCTGAAAGACACACAATCTTCCACAATATGGATTTATGAAACTATCAAACAGATTTGCAGGGAGAATTAATGAATAAGATTGCTAACCTATCTGATAATGACCGACGCGATCTCTTCCGAGAAACAGCAAGTAAAATGCATACAACCAATGCAATCGTGGAAAAAGATTTCTGGGTAGTATGGGTTTTGGATAAACTTTTTAAGGAAGAAAAACTCCGTGAAATCTTGATGTTCAAAGGCGGGACAAGTCTTTCCAAAATATTCGGATTAATCGAAAGATTCTCGGAAGATATAGATCTGATCCTCAATTGGAATCTACTGACCAATGAAGATCCATACGAAGATCGTTCCAAAACTCAACAAAGTAAATTCAACAAATCCATAAACGATAAGGCTAAAGAATACATAAAAGATGTACTTTTACCGATAGTTTCTGAAATTCTGAAACCACATTGCAACTGTAAAATAAAGGAAAATGACGGCTGCTCAATCGATATTCAATATCCCGCACTTTTTAGTGATTCGGCAATATTGCCTCATATACTTTTGGAGATCGGACCTTTGGCTTTATGGGTTCCTTCCGCTGAATTTGAAATAACTCCGTTTGCAGCAAAGAAATTTCCAGAAATGTTTGAACAATCTACTTGCAAAGTGAATGCAATATTGGCTGAAAGAACTTTCTGGGAAAAAGCTACGATTCTGCATCAAGAAGCTAACAGAGTAAAAGATAAGAATATTCCATCTCGTCATTCCAGACATTATTATGATCTGGCGATGATGGCTGTTTCGGATGTTAAAGTGAAAGCACTGGCAGATTTAGAACTTCTGAAAGGTGTTGTCGAATTCAAACAAAAATTTTACACTAGCGGTTGGGCAAAGTATGATGAGGCTAAACCCGGAACATTCAAACTTCTTCCACCTGATTATAGACACAAAGAATTAAAAGAGGATTATAAAGCAATGCAGAATATGATTTTCGGAAAGCGTATTGATATTGAAGAGATGAACAACTTTGAAAAAGTTCAACTAAAAAATGAGATCACTCTTCTTACTGCTGAAGCTGCTTTAAATACAGCCGATTCCCTGCTAAATTACCCATTAAAAAACATTTATGGAATTACTGCTGGAATAATTAATAGCGCATGGAGTGCATCTGAAAGTTTTAAAATTAATCTGCCGCAATCTTTTGAGTTGGAGCGGAATATTGCCGGAAAACAAGTTTTCTACTTTGAAGAAGGACATATTACCGATAAAGGGATCTCAACTAAATTTCATAGATTGGAGATTGAAAACACACTGTATTTCCAACAGGAGAATTTCTTTGAAGATCATTCTCTTACCTCTGCAGAAATAAATTTTCTGCAATATCATCTTTATGCTGACCGTGAACGTTACGAGAAAGATATTGATTATCAATTTACTTTCGATAGATATTTCAGCAATGGAACAATTGGTTTGCAACACAGCCGGGAAGAGATAGGAGAAAGCAGAAATGGAATTATCCTGAATTATGACAACTGGAATAGTAATGCAGTTTGGCAACAAACTGAGGAAAATAATGATTATTACTTCTCCATATCTAAACAAGGAAAAAGATTTAGCGGTAACCTAATTGGTGATTTCAACCAGGAGAATGGATTGCAAAATTTCTCATTCACAAATTCTTATTTAATTTCCAAAAACCTTTTATTTAATTCAGGATTCAGAAAATTAAATATGAATAATGAAAAAACAGAATCCTACAATTCTAAGATTTATTATTATCTTAATAACTTTTCCGGATTATTATCATCTAATAAAAATTCATTACAAAAGCACCGATTTAATTAGCGGATGAGTCACAACTATAAAGAGTTCAATTTTGTACATAATGGTGAGCTTCAAAATATAATGTTTGGAGATTTTGGGATAAGATACCGAGGAAGACGATTTTCCTGGAATAACACACTAGTTAAAGGAAAAACCAACCAATTCAAGATTGCCTACAATTCCAAAAAATATTGGTCGGTAAATACCGGATTTGAACTTGATCTGATAAGTTCTGAAGTGGACATGATATCCGGAGGAATTTATTTTAATACTTTTATCCGTACCGGATTGGATGTTACTCATGCCTTAAATAATGAGAATGAATGGTTGGGAATCTGCTGGGTGATAAACAATCGAATATTCAAGAATGAATTTATTAATGTTTATACAAATACATTCTTCAATAATGAAATGGAAATCACATATTATGAAATTGCAGTTAACCAGATGGGACACAATTATTCTCCCGGGATTAAGATCAAAAAGGATAATCGAGGTTTTGTTACAGGTGAAGGTTATATTTGCTGGGAGTTTTAAAGTTCCAATTTTATTAACTGATTGACATATGGATTGAAGATTTGCAGTTTTGATTTTGTACATTGAAAAGAGAAAAGTGAAACATAAGCATGGAGTTATTACGAACTAAAATGTTGGAGTTATTGCGAACTTTTATAGTAACTATAGGTTAGTTATGTGCACCTTTTATAAGGGCGCAGCGTATATATGTTAGCTGTATCTTGGTGAGGAGGATATAAAATGAAAATGTTTCCCTTTGTTGTCATTTTGACTATCACTTGTTTTTTAAACGTTTATGCTGATGTTAATTTCAACGAGTTATTTGACTTTCAGCCAGAAGGACTTACTGTGCATAATACATGGTTTGAAGATTATGATAACGATGGAGAAGATGAATTTTTAATACATTATAAATCTTCAAATAATATTCATGTTTATGAGTTAAATGGTGAGTTGATTGACTCATTTTATCAAAATCCTAATTTATATTATTTCTCATTCAGTAATATTGATTATCAAATTGATTGGATCAATGAATATAATCCAGTAAATTATGATGCTAATCTTAAAATTTACTTACGCGATATTCAATCTCAGACAATTTTAGATTCATTATCAATTCTTTATAATTCTGGAACAAATTCTAATACATTATTCACAGTGAAAAACGTGGGATTTTTGTCGAGTGATTTTGGCGAAAGAATTCTTCTTACTGGGAATAATCATCATTATGATAGCGGTCTAGATACTACAACAAACATAAACTATATCTATGTTATTTCATTTGAAAATGAATCACTTATGCATTTAGATACAATCGAAAACTATGGTTTTACATTATTAATGAATGACATTCAATCAGAGTTAGTCTCTCATGGTTATAATGAAATAATCCATTATGATATGGAAGGATGGACAAAAAATCTGACAGTACATTTTGGGAAGTATAATATTGAGACGCAAACACTTTCAGAAGAATTTCAATACTCAGGTTCTGAATCTGTTTGTTTGGATGATTACTCATATTATCATTTTCCTACATTTATTATGTTAACAGATAATGACGATTTTCAAGAGTATGGAGCGGTCTTTTCTTTCAAATCTAGAAATACAAATACAGAATTAATTGATCAAGTTATAAGAATGGATCAAACATTAACTGATACGCTTTGGACTCAAGAAGATTTATTTTTACAGTCTTCAGGTTGGTTTTACACTGGAGCCCGTTTAGGTAATGTATTAGGTAATGATAAACTAATTTTATTTGGCATGACTCCTAATTCACAGTCATTAAACTTGGAAATTGTTGATTTAAATGATGGTCATTCATTACATAATCAGCAAACTAATATAGAAACATACAGAATAACTAATTTTCTTAAAAATTCAATGGGGAAATTTCATTTTATAACACTACAATTACAATTAGGCAAACTTTATGAAATTGATGAATCAAGTTTTGTAAAAACAGAAAAATCTATAATTCCCAATTCAATGTTTTCATTTTCCAATTTTCCCAACCCATTCAATCCATCAACAACAATTTTATTTTCACTCCCAAACGAAAGCAAAATCAATATTTCTATTCACAACATCAAAGGACAAAAAATTAAAACCTTAACTAACGAAGTATTAAATGCAGGAGATCATTCAATTATATGGAATGGAGATGATGAAACTGGTAAATCAGTGAGTTCTGGTGTTTATTTTTATAAACTAAATGTAAATGGTAAAACCGAAACCGTTAAAAAATGTTTACTTTTAAAATGAAAACGAAGCTGCTAACAAACGTGTCAGCGGGTTAAAGTAATGAGAAATTTGAAATTAGGAGCCGGAGCGCAGCGAAGACCGACGAAGTCAATTAGAAATTAGAAATCAGAAATTGGTGTGTCCTTTATAATAAGAGGTAAATAACTTATGAGTGAAACAAGTTCCAATAATTTACTACATGGTATAACTCTGGAAAAGATCGTGAACAGTCTGGTTGAGCATTATGGTTGGGATGAGTTGGGTAAACGCATTAAAATTAAGTGTTTCAATATTGATCCTTCAGTGAAATCCAGTCTCAAATTCCTAAGAAGAACACCCTGGGCAAGAAAGAAAGTCGAGGATTTATATATTAATATGAAAAAGAGAGAACTGTAAATCGTTCAAACTTCTTCATAATTCCAATCGATAAGTGCCTGAATTAGTTTATTGAAATCATCGATATAATCGGGTGTTACATCAACTTGCAAAAAAAGTTCATTTTTATTGGGAGTAGTATAATTGCACCACCCTTCAAATGATTCCAGAATATATCCCAGATAGATAAGTTCTTCTTTGGGAACATTCAGCATTAAACGCTTAGTTCCATCCGCTAAAGTTTCTCTATTTACAACAGAAAATTTCATTACACCTTCTTTTTTCTAAATCTTAAAGTGTTCTGTAAAATGCTGTCTTTCTGAGGAAATCTTCAAAGTAATTTCTAACGAAGAATCTCAGTACAAGAAGAGATCCTTCCTGAGAACAACGTACAAGATTTATCAGCCTTTGGCTGATTCATCAGGATGACAAAAACACTCAATTATTCAGAACTCTTCTGAACCTTACGGATGGTTGAATTTGTGAAACCTCCGTAATGGTCAGTATATATTTTCCAACCATTTGTTAGCTGAAAGAATTCCAGTATCATTTTCAACAAGTTGAAAGCTGATACATTATTGCGAAGGTCTGCAACCATGAGACAGGTTCACTTTCCTTTGCCACAGTCTCCAACCATTGCGAAGGTCT
>JAUVKM010000199.1 GCA_030596265.1 Candidatus Cloacimonadota bacterium | reverse complement strand
CTGACATTTCCAAAGAACCTGACAAGTATCAAGGCAAGTTCGAAGCATAGGATATCCCGTATCGTTATGATTCATCAGAAAATCACGCCAGAATACACCAGTAGGCGGATCTGCCGGAATACCTGTATTGGGATTAATATAATTTGGAACTTCTTTATGCAATTTAGGATGGACAATATTCCAATAATAAATTTCCCTCGGTATCTCGATTTCCTGGATAACGTCATCTTCTTCAACCTGATAAACAGCAGTTGAATAATAATCGTTACCTTCATAATTAACTATATTAACATAATCAAAAAAGTCATCCATCATATACAGAAACTCTACATTCTCGATCAATACTTGTGTATCCATAGATGAAGAAAGAGTTTGTGGAGCAATATGCGCAACCTCAAAACATATTTCATCAATATGAGGAGATTGAGCGTTAATAATAAGGTTTGCATATAGGTTTTGAGTATCTTCATCTAATCGTCGAAAATTATCACGTAAATCTGATTTCAACCAATCCGGTGCAATTACAATTGCAGTTTCCGCATCATCTGTCAGGTTGTCCGAAGGCACAATTGAAATAAGGAAGTTAGTAGCAGACTGAAGCGTTACATAACACTTTTCTCCAGATGGGAGAACCTTGATATAATCAACTGAATCCACTAAACTCCATTCTGCAAAAACGGAAGTTGAGATAAACGCAAAAGAAATAATTAATACAACAACTATAAAATATTTTTTCATTTTTTCCCTCCTTTTCACTCGAATAAATGAATTAATACTTCTATTTATCTGTCCCTCCCCTCATGGATATTGATAATATTACCCACTTAGGGAAAGACATTTGCTACTATTTCAATAAGATTTATCCACCCTTATTTAAGGAGGATCATCTTCTTTGTGCTTGTAAATTTCCCGGAATTCATTTTATAGAAGTAAATTCCAGAAGTTACAGATTTACCATTTTCATCTTTGCCGCTCCAGACAACTTTATGTGAACCCGCATCAAATCTTTCATTCACGAGTGATTTCACTTTCTGACCTTTTATGTTATATATTACTATCTCGGTGTTTACAGTGCTTGTAGTGGTAAATTTAATCGTTGTTGTAGGATTGAATGGATTGGGATAGTTACCTTTCAAAGCTGTAGTTATGTTAACAATATTACCAGCACCAACTCCAGTATATGTGAATGGATATTGAACAATTTCAGATTCTCCTGCATCATATACAGCAGAAACACCAGCTATATAATCCTCACCATTTACCAGATCGATATATTGATATTCAAATACATCAGCACCAACGGTGGCAAGAACAGTTCCCATATCATTTAGATAGATATTATAACCTATAAGGTCACGGGTTTCGCTGGTAATTTCTTTGAGTTCGATATCATCGAAGTAACACAATGGGTTGTTACCTCCAGAAGCCCAGGCATAAAGGTTCATACCACCAAAAGAAAGAAGACCAGGAGTACCAAAGCAACCGAGTGTCCACTGATATTCATACAGCATTACGCCATCGACCCAGATCTTACACCAGTCAGCATCCAGATCGACAATTAATTCCATGTTGATCCATGTATCAAAGCTAAATGGGAAAGTTAAGGCTGCGGTTGCACCTGCATCGGCAGAGGCAATTCCTGTTACATCAAACATAATCTGAAATCCCCATTCTTGACCGGGAGTGCTGGTTTTCTGAAGATTCCAATAACCGCAGTATCCTGTTGGAACAAACAGATTAAGTTCCATGGAATATACTCCGGATGTATAATCATTCATGATTAATACAAGGTCAGATGAGCCTTCTACTACTACAGAATTATTACCATTGAGTGCTTGTACATCTGATATCAGTGCATCTTCAGCACCACCGGGTGCATTGGTCCAGGTTGTCCAATCAGCGGATTGTACTGCTAAGTATTCACCTACGGTGTAAGATTCGAAATCATCCAAGAATACAACTCCGGGTGGAAGCCATGTGACTTTACCCAGTTCAGGATCTACTGCTACATTTGACGGTGGGTCGAATACTTCTTCAATGTAAGTGTATATGAAATCTATTGGATCTGATTCACCTTCATCATAATCAGCAGTTATTTCCGAAAGGTAAGATTGACCGTTTACAAGACCTGTATATTGATAGAACAGATCTGTAGTAAAGTCTACAGAAACACCATCAAGATATATGTTGTAACCAAGGAGGTCGCGATTGTTTTCAGGGGCATCCCAGGTTGCATAACCTGTTTCGTCTACAAACAGGTTTTGTGGTGGATTTAATGGAGTTGTGCCTTCACCAGCAATTTTTAACACCCATACATCCCAATCTCCTGCACCATAGGAATACGTTTGCCCTGCAATGATATAGTTATTATCAGAGGCTATTTGTATTGAAGCCCCCATATCATAATTCCAACCACCCGCTTCTCCATACGTTTCTTCCCAAATGATATTACCTGATACATCTGTTTTCACTATCCAAACATCATTTGTGTAATCTGCATACCCATAATCGCCGGTGAAAATATAACCGCCATCAGCGGTCTGTTGGATAGAATAGGCAGTGTCATACATAGTATTTCCATAGGTTTGCGTCCAGAGAGAATTACCATCTGCATCGGTCTTTATAAGATAAGCATCTGTATTGCCAGCACCATACGACCAAGTTCCTGCTGCAATAATGTATCCGCCGTCAGATGTTAATTGGACCGAACTTCCAAAATCAGTGTAGGCACCTCCATAGGTTTGCGACCAGAGTGAAGTACCATCAGCATCGGTTTTGATTAGCCAAACATCTGCCGTACCAGCCGGTACACCGTATGAGCATGTTTCTCCTACAAGAATGTATCCTCCATCAGATGTTAGTTGAACTGAATAACCCTCATCACTATCTGTTCCGCCGTATGTTTGCGTCCAGAGTATGTCACCATTTGCATCTGTTTTAAGCAGATAGAAATCTCTGTCACCTGCACCGAATGACATTGTAACTCCAATAATGATGTAGCCACCATCAGACGTCAATTGAACCGAAGAACCATATTCAATATCTGTTCCTCCATAGGTTCTTGTCCAAAGGGTATCACCATCCGCATCGGTCTTTATAAGATAAACATCATAATCCCCACCACTACTGAACGACTTTGACCCTCCTACAACAATAAATCCATCATCTGTTGTCTGCTTAACTGAGTAGGCATAATCCCAGTCTACACCACCATAGGTTTTTGTCCAGAGCGTATCACCATTTGCATCGATCCTTATAAGATAAGCATCTTGAGCACCTGCGCCAAATGAACCTGTTCGACCTGTAATGATGTATCCACCATCAGATGTCAGTTGAACTTCAGAGCCTTTATCGCTGCCTGGTCCTCCATAGCACTCTGTCCAGAGTGTATCACCTGGTTCCTGAGCTGTTACTTCAGAAACAAATGATAGAATCAAAATAATAGTTACAAAAATTAGTTTTTTCATATTATCCTCCTTTTTTAAACAATATGATTAAGCCTTTTTCACAATAAAATTTAATTCAAATTCATGTAATCTCTCTTGTAACGTAATAAATCACCAAATTCCTCCGATAGTTGTAAATAAATATTTCTGCAACTATTTGAGTAAGATCATCTTCTTTGTGCTTGTAAATTTTCCGGAATTCATTTTATAGAAGTAAATACCGGAAGTTACAGATTTACCACTCTCATCTTTACCGCTCCATATAACTTTATGTAAGCCTGCATCAAATCTTTCATTCACAAGCGACTTCACTTTCTGACCTTTTATGTTATATATTACTATCTCGGTGTTCACAGTGCTTGTAGTGGTAAATTTAATCGTTGTTGTAGGATTGAATGGATTTGGATAATTCTGACCCAAAGATGAAGTGAAGGGAATTTCGATTACTTCTTCGTCAGTTCCGACAGGATCTATTTCAAACCAATCAAGAGCATCACCAATGATCATATTAATGTCGTCATCATCTGTGAACTGAGAAAGATCAAAGCTGGTGAAAAACGATTTGTAGATCAAGTTATCTAAAGATAACGCACAAGTATTATGATATGCATAAGCCTGTCCGTTTATCGGACCATCTTCAAAAATGAAAGCTGAGATTGAACTTATTTCGGGATTTAAAACTTCGTTTTGATATACTTGCAGACATGCTCTTACATCTAAAACATCAGGACTATTAGAATAAGTTGGCAGTTCCTGATTAGCATTTCCAATTACAGATTCATCTGTGATCAATGCGCTTCCGTCTGAATAATCATAAACATTAGGTCCACCTATTCCGTTTGTTCCGCCACCATATCCTGTGGGAATGTGATCACCACGTAAATACGCATAATAGAACTTGGTTAATGGTCTATCAAACAAATTAAAACTATATAAGGAATAAGCATTGTTAGCTATGTCATCTGCTGCCATAAAAAGATTCTTGGGATCATCATTTGTTCCGTAATCAAGAAAATTCATCAACGCAGCTGAAAAAATATCTTCCTCATCACCATGCCCAAAAGATTTGCCATAAGCAAATATTGCTTCATAGCAATCGGGAAACGCATAATAATCAAATTCTTCCCAATCGTAGATGTCATAAGCTACATTTGCATTATCTAAAGCCATAATATATTTTGGATACTCGAGGTTTTGATAATCCTGATTACCAGAGCAAGCCAG
>JAUVKM010000276.1 GCA_030596265.1 Candidatus Cloacimonadota bacterium | reverse complement strand
ATCAGTTGTTAGAACTCTACGTTCTTCTTCACCTAATATTCTATTATAGTTCTTAGATTTCTGACGTGTTATTACAGATTCCATCAGTTCATCCAATTCTTTTTCAGTTAGTCCAAGCTTTTTAAGTTCTTTACGAGCTGGCTTATCTGCAATTATCGTTTTTATAAACTCTTTAGTTCCCATTCTCGACATTTCCCTTCCCTATTTATCTGATGTTGTGCTCTTAAGTTATTTTACCACAACATTTTTTATATTTTTTTCCACTACCGCAAGGACATGGATCATTTCTTCCTATTTTTTCTCCAACAGAACGAGGTTGGAGCTTCTGTTTTTCAGGTGCATTTGTAGTCACATTTGGTTCCGTTGACTGCGGAACATCAAATGCAGAGCTTGATTCATGACGCTGTTTTGCCATTTCCAAGAAATCTTGTATCTTTTCTGGAGCAATAATATAAGTTGTAAAGACTTTTTTTGTAACACTCATATTTATATTGGAAACTAATGTCTGGAATAAATTGAATGATTCCTTCTTATATTCAATTAATGGATCCTTCTGCCCGTAAGCCCTTAGACCAATGCCTTCTTTAAGTAGATCCATTTCATGAAGATGATCACGCCAGAGTTCATCAACCACACTTAGCATAACACGTCTTTCTATTTCACGTAACTGCTCAGAACTAAGATCATCTTCACGCTTCTGATATGCTTTGAGAACACTTTCGTACAAATTATCTAGAAGAGTTTCATATCTCATTCCTTCTGAGACTATATTCTGCTCATATAAAACGACATTCAAGTTTGCTCTAATCCAATTTAATATCTCAGTTATGTTCCAATTCTCTGCATAATTCTCATCAGCAATAATACTATCAACCATATCGGCAATCGTATCTTTCATCATTTCAATGACTTCAAATTTAAGATCATATCCTTTGAGCACATTACGGCGATAATTATAAATTACATTCCGCTGTTGATTCATAACTTCGTCATATTTTATCAATTGCTTTCTACTCTCGAAATTATAAGATTCAACTCTCTTTTGAGCTTTGCCAACTGCTTTTGTCATCCAGGGATGAACAATTGCTTCACCCTTTTGAAGTCCCATTCTAACCATCATTGGTCCGATTTTTTCTGAGCCGAAAAGACGCATTAGATCATCTTCTAAAGAGAGATAGAAACGGGATGTTCCAGGATCACCCTGTCTTCCGCTACGACCGCGAAGCTGTCTATCGATCCTTCTACTTTCATGGCGTTCTGTTCCGATAACATGCAGTCCGTCTAAAGGCAAACCGAATGGGAATTCTTCAGTTGTTTTATTTGATAAACCCAAATAGTTACTTTTTTCTTCAATAACTACAGTTTCCCCAAGTTTAATATCTGTTCCTCTACCTGCCATATTTGTGGCAATGGTCACTGCACCTGGCTCACCTGCAGATTTGATTATATCAGCTTCCTGCTCATGATATTTTGCATTGAGCACATTGTGCTTAATCCCTCGTCTCCTAAGAAGTCTGGCTAAAGTCTCCGAAACCTCAACTGATACAGTTCCAACTAACACCGGTTTCTTATTCTCATGCCAGTATTCGATCTCATCTAAAATTGCTTGATATTTTTCATTTTTTGTAATGTATATTACATCGTTATGATCAATTCTTGAGATTGGAAGATTTGTAGGGATAACGCTTACCGGAAGTTTATAAATTTCCATGAATTCAGCTTCTTCTGTAATCGCAGTTCCCGTCATCCCAGCAAGTTTATCATACATCCTGAAATAATTCTGTAGAGTGATGGTTGCAAAGGTTTGAGTTGCTTCTTCTATTTTCACGTTTTCCTTCGCTTCCAGTGCCTGATGAAGTCCATCACTGAATCTTCTGCCCTGCATCATTCTTCCTGTAAATTTATCAACGATCATAACCTTATTATCAACAACTACATAATCGACTTCTTTTTCAAAAAGTACGTAAGCCTTGAGTAACTGTTTAATATTATGCAGTTTTTCACTCTTATCCATAAACTTAAATGTCTCTTCTTCCTTCTTCTTAGTTTTCTTTTGGAAGGAAAGGCTTTCATCAGCATCGATCTCATCGAGTATTTCATCTAAAGTACGCATTATGAAAAGATCTGTTTCTTTTTGTGAAACCAAGACATTTCCCTTTTCACTCAACTCAACACTGTTTTGTTTTTCTTCCACAACAAAGAAAAGCTCTTCATCTATTACATGCATTTTCTTATCACGGAGATAATAACCTTCGAAATCTGTTACCAGCTTTTTGAGTTCACCTTCTTTCATCATTTTAATAAATGATTTGTTTTTTGGAGCTGCTCTTTGTACAAGGAGTAATGATTTACCAACTATATCTGCATCATATTTTTCATAGTTCAGTTCTCTTTTTATTTCTGAGATAAAACGGTTTACCAACACAGACTGAGCATTGAATAATTGCAGGATCACAGGTCTTAATTCCTTAAAGAAGTTCTTACTTTCCTGAACTGGACCGCTAATAATAAGCGGAGTTCTTGCTTCATCAATTAGAACACTATCAACCTCATCAACAATGGAATATTGTAATTTTCTTTGTACAAGACGACTCTCTGAAACTGCCATATTATCACGCAAATAATCAAAACCAAACTCACTGTTTGTTCCATAAGTTATATCACAATTGTAAGCTTCTCTTTTTTCTTCACTGTTCATCCCACCTATGTTACAGCCGATAGTTAATCCGTGGAATTCAAAAATTGGAGTCATCCACTCAGCATCACGCTGAGCCAGGTAGTCATTTACTGTGATAAGATGGACACCTCTTCCAAGTAAAGCATTTAAGAAAAGCGGCATTGTAGCGACAAGTGTTTTACCTTCACCGGTAGCCATTTCAGTAATTTTGCCTTCATGAAGAACGACAGCTCCTATAAGCTGGACATCAAATGGGATCATGAACCAGGTTTCTTCATCTCCACGAACCTCATATTCATATCCTACCAAACGACGACATGTATCCTTAATAATTGCGAAAACTTCCGGTAAATATTCATCGAGAACAGATTGAGTTCTTTCCTTGAGATTCTTTGCAAGACTGTCTATATTATTTCCCAAGCCAA
>JAUVKM010000152.1 GCA_030596265.1 Candidatus Cloacimonadota bacterium | reverse complement strand
TAACATATGCACGCCACGCCAAAATAAAATGTAGACATAACTAACCTATAGTTATTCAAAATATGAATACAATAACCTCTCAATAAGAGTTATTGTATTCATTTCATCATCTAATTCTAATTCAACTATCTATCATAATTTCATTTACCATAAAGCAATTTATATTATACAAAATCGAATTTGCTAAAACTTTGAATAAGTGTCAATTTTAAAAAAGTACAGAAGTGCTTGAGAGAGGAGGAGGAAAAGAAATATGACATGTGAAGGGTAAAATGGGAAATGGAGGATAAAATAGAAAATTACTTCATCAATCACAATATAATTCTTGCCATCTAAAAGAAGATAATTAAATTATTCACAAGTTTTTTTGGATAAAATAGAATGAATAAATTTAAATTAATATCAAATTATCAGCCAAGAGGTGATCAACCTCAGGCAATCTCTGCCTTGGTTGAGGGTTTGGAGAATAACGAAAGATTTCAGACACTGCTTGGTGTAACAGGTTCTGGTAAAACTTTTACAGTTGCTAATGTGATTAACAAAGTAAATAAACCAACACTGGTAATTTCTCATAATAAAACTCTGGCAGCACAATTATACGGTGAATTCAAACTTCTTTTCCCGGAAAACGCAGTTGAGTTCTTCATAAGTTATTACGATTATTATCAACCGGAAGCATACATACCAGGACAAGACGTGTATATAGAAAAAGATTCAGACATCAATAGTCAGATCGAAAAACTGCGATTGCGTGCAACCATGAGTTTAATGGAACGCAGAGATGTGATCATCGTGGCAAGTGTATCATGTATTTATGGATTGGGAACTCCACAAAATTATCGTGATGCACTCATTAGAATAAAAGTTGGGGATACAATTGATAGAGATGAACTTCTTAAAAAACTAATAGATATTCATTACGGTAGGAACGATATGGCGTTTGAACGTGGTGCTTTTCGGGTTCGGGGAGATATTGTAGATATCTATCCTGCCTATCTGGAAAATTCAATTCGGATAGAATTTTATGGTGATGCAATAGAAAATATATCACGTATAAATCCTTTGAATAATAGAATTCTGGAAGAAGTTGAAGAGTATCCTATCTATCCTGCTAATCATTTTATTATTTCTAAAGATACTCTCAAAACAGCTATTGAACAGATAAAAATAGAACTCAAAGACAGGATAAATTATTTTGAAAAAAATAATAAACTTGTGGAAGCGCAACGAATAAATCAACGGGTTAATTTTGATATTGAAATGCTTAATGAACTTGGCTTCTGCTCCGGTATCGAGAATTATTCTCGTCATCTTACCGGTGGCAAAAGAGGGGAACCTCCATATTGTTTGTTAGATTATTTTCCCGATGATTTTCTTATGATCATTGATGAATCACATGCTTCGATTCCCCAAATTCACGGGATGTTTGGGGGAGATTACACACGAAAAAAAAACCTGATAGATTATGGTTTCCGGCTTCCTTCCGCCTTTGATAACCGCCCATTAAAATTTGAAGAATTTGAAAAGAAGATAAACCAGGTAATATTTTTATCTGCAACTCCTGCGGATTATGAACTGGAAAAAACGGATGGTGTCTTTGTGGAACAGGTTATCCGTCCAACTGGTTTAACAGACCCGATCATTGAAATTAAACCAATAGAAACACAGGTTGATGATCTTATAAAACAAATCAATGAACGAACTGCCAAAAAAGAAAAAATATTAGTAACAACACTAACTAAAAGAATGGCAGAAGATCTGAGTGAATATTTAACCAAGGCAGGAATTAGGACCAGATATCTCCATAGCGAAATTGGAACAATGGAGCGATCCCAAATAATCAGGGAGTTGCGAATGGATGAATTTGATGTTCTGGTTGGAATTAATCTATTACGTGAAGGTCTTGATCTTCCCGAAGTATCATTAGTTGCAATTTTAGATGCCGATAAAGTTGGGTTTTTACGCTCGGCAAGATCACTCATCCAAACTGCCGGAAGAGCTTCCAGAAACATCAATGGAAAAGTGATTTTTTATGCTGAAAAAATATCATCAGCTATGCAGATAGCTATCTCCGAAACAGAGCGTAGAAGGGCTAAGCAACTACAGTTTAACTTAGATAATAACATAACTCCAAAAACTATTAAGAAAAACATTGACGACATAATGATTGCAACAACTGTTGCCGACGGTTATCAAAAATCTGGTAAAAAAGATGAAAGATCAGATAGGGATAAGTTCAAAGAATATTTAGAGTTAGATTCTATAGAAAGCATTATAGAATTATTGGAAAAAGAAATGCATGAAGCATCGGAAAATCTAAATTTTGAGAAAGCTGCTGAACTCAGAGACAGGATCTTTGAGCTTAAAGAACTATAGTTAGAGGTAATTGATACCAAAATGGACTCGCAAGACATCTGTTTTAATTTAATAAGAATTTTAATTCCCCAAAATAACAAATTAATAAAAAAAATAAATATCCAAAAAATGGATTATAATGCTAGATGATACAGTTATATCCATAAGGAGGTGTAATGCCAAAAACCCACAAACCTGAGGATGTTGAAAGACACAAAGATGGTACTGTCATACGTAGTGATGATACCACCGCAAAGATGGAGGTTGAGATAAATAAAGTTGAATCGGAAGGTGATTATAAAGAAACTCCGGTTTATATTTATCACGATTGGTGTAAGAAATGTGGAATATGCGTGTCGTTTTGCCCTACAGGTACATTGGCAAGTAAACCAGATGGAACACCTTATGTAAAATTTCCGGAAAAATGTGTGCATTGTGAACTGTGCGACAGGCTGTGTCCGGATTTTGCAATAACTGGTGCTAAGGAAAGATAGAGGAACATATGAACGATAATATTAAGAAAAAAAATAAAATTGTATTAATGCAGGGAAATGAAGCAATTGCTCGTGGTGCAATTGATGCCGGAGTTAATTTTTTTGGTGGTTATCCCATTACTCCTTCTACCGAAATTGCAGAAATTTGTTCAATTGAACTTCCCAAAAGGGGAGGGAAATTTATACAAATGGAAGATGAGATCGCAAGCATTTCTTCAGTGATCGGAGCATCTTTAGCCGGTGCAAAAGCAATGACTGCAACAAGTGGTCCTGGTTTTTCATTAATGACAGAAGGTATTGGCTTTGCTAAAATGACTGAGACACCATGCGTTGTTGTGAATGTAATGCGTGGTGGACCAAGTACAGGTTTGCCAACTAAGCCTTCACAAAGTGATATTATGCAATCTAAATGGGGAAACCATGGAGATGCACCAGCTATAGTTTTATATCCGGATTCTGTAAAAGAATCTTATGAACTTGCAATTCGTGCGGTTAATCTTGCTGAAAAATATAGAACTTGCGTTGTTCTTCTTTCGGATGAAGTACTGGGACACATGCGTGAAGCGGTTGAACTTCCAGATTTAGAAAATGTAAAAATAATTAATAGAATAAAACCAACAATCCCACCAGAATGGTATAAACACTATGAGGATAAACCTAAATATATCCATCCAATGGCCAGCTATGGCGAAGGATACCGTTTCCATGTTACAGGTCTCGCTCATGATGCTTATGGTTTCCCAACAAATAGATCTGATGAAGTCGGGATCATGATGAATAGACTTAAAAAGAAAATTACACATAATTTAAAAGATCTTATTCAATATGAAAGTTTCCATATGGAAGATGCCAGAACAGCGATCTTTGCAGCTGGTATTACAGCTCGTGCCGCAAAAACAGCGGTGATAATTGCCCGTAAGTCAGGAAGGAAAGTCGGTTTGATACGGCCACTCACGATCTGGCCTTTCCCGGATGATGCAATAAAAAAACACTTTAAAAATGTGAAAACAATTATTGTTCCTGAACTTAACCAAGGACAATTACTAAATGAAGTTAAAAGAGTTATGGGAAGCGTATGGAATTATGAGGGAAGTAAATCCAGAAAGATAATTCCTATTCAGAAAGTTAATGGTCAACTCATCACACCGGAAGACATTATTGATACAATGAAGGAGGTGAAGTAAAATGCAAAAAATACATCAGAAACAGATACATAGACAATACCTAAGACACAGAAAGAAATTCCCTCACGTATGGTGTCCCGGATGCAGTAATGGAATAGTAATGGGTGCAATACTCCGTGCAATTGGTGAACTTGAATGGAAGAGATCCAATACAACAATGGTTTCAGGAATTGGATGTTCTAGTAGAATGCCGGTTTATGTTGATCTTAATACACTTCATTCTTTACATGGAAGGGCAATAGCTTATGCAACTGGCATTAAAATGTTCAAACCAGGAATGGATGTAATGGTCGTTACAGGTGATGGTGATGCAACAGCAATTGGCGGGAATCACTTCATTCATGCAGCTCGAAGAAATATTAATCTTACAGTAATACTGATAAATAATAATATTTATGGTATGACAGGTGGACAATATTCACCAACAACTCCAACAGGAGATATAGCTACAACAACTCCTTATGGTAATATCGATCCCACTTTTGATATTTGTGATCTGGCATTAGGAGCCGGTGCAACATTTGTTGCCCGAACTTCTGCATATCATGCCGTAGAAGCTCAATCATTTATCAAGCAAGGTTTAGAACATAATGGATTTGCTTTGATCGAAGTAATAAGCGCATGTCCTGTAATTTATGGGAAATTGAATAAAAAGGGTGATGCTTCTTCCATGATGAAATCTATGAAAGAAGATATTATCCCAATACAAGTTTTTGATAAGCTTCCTGAAGAGAAAAAGGAAGGTAAATTGAAACGAGGAATTTTCCGAAAAGAAATTAAACCTGAATATACAGATCAATATGCGAATCTTATAAATTCTGTACAAGCTTCAATGGGAGATAAGTAATGGCTGATAAGAAGAACTTCAGAACAGAAATAAGACTTAGTGGAAGTGGCGGGCAAGGACTTATTACAGCTGGGATTATTTTAGCCAGAGCTGCTGTTATTGATAAGGTGCGTGTAACTCAAACTCAAAGTTATGGTCCAGAATCGCGCGGGGGTGCATCCAGAGCGGATGTTATAATTAGTAATGCAACATTCTATTATCCCGAAGCTACACATTTTGATGTTCTACTAGCTCTTTCTCAAGAGGCTTGTGATAAATATAGTGATGCACTTAAACCCAATGGAATCCTTATTGCCGATAGTACTTTTGTGAAAAATGTTGCTGTTATGGATTCCACAATTTATGAATTTCCATTTACCGAAATTGCTATGGAAAAGTTTGGTTCTATTTTACCTACAAATATTATGACACTTGGTTTTCTTGTGAGAAAAACTAATGTTGTAAGTGAAAAATCTTTGAAAGAAGCCCTCAAAAATTCAGTTAAATCTCAATTTTTAGAAATGAATTTAAAAGCTTTGAAAATTGGTTTTAAGCTTGCTATGGAAGATGAGTAATTAACAGGAGTTTTTTGGTTTTTTGTGAAGGAAAAAATAACAAATTTAGTGTAAATGAATTTTGATTATTTGATGCTATCAATATTAGTTAGCGGGTAGGATAAATTAGTATTATTAATTTGACAATATCTCATTAATTTTGCTTTAAGCCAAAATGTAAAATTATTAGATAATCCGAAATCAATTTCAAAGGGGTTGTTTTAAAAGCAATAAGAAAAGTTTTGAACTTGATGAAAAATTTTGAAAATAAATGAAGGAGTTTTTCTTAATATGAAAACTGGGATTTTCTTATGTGAATGCGGTGGAAATATTTCCAATACGATAGACTTGGAAAACGTTAAAAAACACCTGGAAAAAAATGATGAAAATGTTATTGTAAAAATAAATAGCCATATGTGTTCTGGTGC
>JAUVKM010000153.1 GCA_030596265.1 Candidatus Cloacimonadota bacterium | reverse complement strand
ATATAAAGTCAAGGGTTGTCTATTTGCGAGACCCCGTGGACGCAATTTTAAACGATGTTCCGCTTCGATACTGTTGCGAGTCTTTTACTGTGTCACGCTCGGCGTTAATCAACATGGAGCGAAGCGGAATGTTGATTAATGCTTAGAGCCTGCCACGTTCTTCTTGCTTTTCTTTCAATATGAATGTGGAGGCTTATGTTACAAGCATCTTACTCATAAACAGAAAGAATAAATCTATTTCACCAATACACATTTTATAGTTTTTTTTTCTTCCTCATTCACTTTTAGCTTTATAAAATAATGTCCGCTGGCAACTTTCTTTTTGTTATCGTCTACTCCTCGCCAGATAATCTCAAAATGACCTTTAGAAGAATAAGCATCCATTAATGTTTTTACTTTCTGTCCCTTTATATTGTAAATTGCCAGTTCAATTTTCCCTGATTCAGCTAGATCAAGTTTGATAGTTGTGGTTGGATTAAATGGATTTGGATAATTAGATATTTTTGTTTGAGTAATTGGTGTGATAATATCTTCCAAAACTGAGACAGAATCTTGATATTCATAAGCTCCCATATCAATTGTGTCACCGTAAATGCGTAGATTTCCGGCAAGATCAAATTCAGGTAATTCAATTCCTGCAGGTAGATCTAATGTGCCGGCGTTTATGCAAGGAGAATTTTCTGTTAAAGCGTAGGGATTATCTCCGGTAAAATCCCAATAAGGATCTTCATTAAGGTTACCATCCATCCAATTAACAACGTTCCAACCATAAACATTTTCAATACCCTCATACCCACCATCTACCAGAGAATTCTGAATATTAATTGTGGAAGGATTACTGGAAAACTCATTATCAATATAAATCTCTCCTGGCAAATCACCATAAAGAATGGAATTGTAGATATTAATAACTGAATTTTGTCCTCCGGGTCCAATCCTTATCACACCCCCATTATTAGGAGATGAGTTATTCCCAATAGTACTATTAATTAAATTCAAATTAACATTATCCATAACTTCTATGCCTGAACATGTTTCGGAACCAGGACTGGAATAATATTGGTTCTCAGTCATCTCCATATTAATGATATTAACATTCATTGTATTAGTGCCGAGTTGACCAAACTCCATTTGGCATTGAGAACCAGCTTGTGGAGAGTATTGTGAATTATTATGTATGTATGCATTCTCAATTATAACTTCCTGCTCAGGTTGATATAAGTTTAACGTTCTTAATAATATATGATAGTTAGATTGAGAGATAAATTTTTTTATATATAGATCTACATTGAATATTTCTAATAATCTTCCAATTGAATAAGGGAAATTAATATTATTGATATTTTCTAAAATTACAAATTTATTTTGCTGTTGGCCTGCTGTAATCTTAATAGATGCTGCAGGAAAAAATGTCCCGTATCCTCCTGTAAATGTCATATTTTTAATGGAATAATCTTTTTTACTGTAGCCATCACTAATCAAATAGCATAACCCCTCAGCATCTAGGATAGTATTTTCCATTGATTCACCAATAATTGAAACATAACCTCGCATATTAAGTGGGAAACATTGATCATTAAGTGTATTGGAATAAATTCCACTAGCAATATGGATATTATTCGGATGGAGAGTGTCTGATTTTATAAGTGAAAGTGCAAAATTGATTGTTGCCAAAGGATTATCCACAGATAAGCCACTATTGTTGTTATCCCCATCTATAGAAACATAGAGATCAGCATTAACAGGTTCCAATTTAGCATTCTGGCAATACAATGTTATATCATTTAATGGAATTCCAATTGAAGTTGTTGAGCTGATAAAATACCCATCAGGTTCTATAACTGTAAAAGTATCTACAAAAACTTCTAAAGGAGGACAATCCCAAGTTTTCCTGATCTCACAACCCCCAGCTGCATAATTTAAATAAATATTACATAACATTTCATTATCAAAAAGAACTTCAGAATTATTACCCAAAAAAATACCACCCCCTGATTTATAACAATGATTATTAATAATGGATACACCAACTAAAGTAATTTGAGAGTTCATGCATAATATACCTCCTCCAGCACTAGCATAATTATTCATAATTAAACACTTTTTTATAGATGGCTGGGAATCTACTATGTATATTCCTCCACCTAAATAATCATTTACATATAAAGTACCACTACCATTTAGTATTGTAAAGCCACAAAGAACAGTTGTGCTGTCTTCTCCTGAAATTATTCTTACACAACTGCCATTCTGGTCACCATCGATTATTGTTTGGTTTATGTATTGTTCATCACCAGTTGTTAAATAAAGACTGGCAACAATGATATCTTTACCGTTGTAGTTAATGTTCTCGTAATAAGTTTCCGGATAGACGAGAACTGTATCGGAATTGGTGGATGCGTTAATCCCTTCTTGGATTGTGGTGAAGTTACCGGTACCGTCTTGTTTGATGTGCCATGTAAAAGCATTTAGCAACGAACTCAAACTAACAAGCACGAACAAAAGTGAGATACTTTTTAATTTCATAATTTCCTCGAACTCACCCCCAACCCCTCTCTTAAAACCAAGAGAGGGGCTAAGAGTGAATAATTAATTTACTTCATCATTATCATTTTACGAGTTAACGTATTATTGTTAGTTTTAAGTTTGTAGAAATACAAACCTGAACTAACTGATTTATTGTTTACATCTTTACCTGACCAAGTTATTGAGTGCTCACCTTCATCTGCAATACCGGAATAAAGTGTCTTCACTTTTTGCCCCTTAATGTTAAAGATAGTAAGTTCAATTTCTTGTTCGTTAGGTAGAGAGAATGATATTGTTGTTGTTGGGTTAAATGGGTTTGGATAATTTCCTTTAAGTACCAGTTTGGAAACTATGTTCTCAGGTTCATCTTCATCTGCAAATCTCATTATGGAATATTCCTGTCTGCCGGAGAAAATTGATTTATTTTCGTATTTACCGGTTTGTGGATCTAGAACTTGATAATCCTTGATCGGAGTTGAGAACCCTCTTCCTGTTACTATTTCAAAGGTAAATGGAATAGGATCACGATTAGCATTATCGGAATAGACAAGGATTTGAGCACAAGTATCTTCAACTGCAACAGCACCTACACATACATCATCTTCATAAACTCCGATCTCTGTTACATCCGGTGGAATATTAAAGACATCGATAGCCTCATAATCAGCTTTTTCCGTATAAGTGAAGTTTTCAGGTTCGACTTTTTTTATAGGTTCTTCAACTGTATTGTCAAGTGTCCAATGAAAATCGGAAATCGGTTGTGGAAGGTCTTTAAACCAAACCATATATCCTTTCCCATATTCCAAAGTTAAACCTTCTGCAGATATTACTACTTCACCACCATAAGGATCACCACCTCTTATAATACTGCGTTTGTTATAGTACCAATCTTCTGATTTTACTTTTTCCACATATTGCCAGTAATCACCAAAAGATTCGATCATTTTCTGAGTTTGAGGTAGCCAGAATCCCAGCCAATGATATGTGTTAGCCTCAAGTGGATCTTCATCTTCAAGGGTAAAATCAGCAGGTAGTCTATCACCATCAACTGTTAGCAATCTATCCTCACCTGGAAGTATTTCGATTTTGTATAGCCAACTGCTTTGGGCTGGATATGCATCAGGATCCCATTGTGGAGTTGCTAAATAATCATATGTTAACTCAAAAGGAATAGTTTCATCAGCTTGCATATTGATATTTGTAATACTACCTTCAAAAGGTTCAATATCATTTAATACATCTACAAGATCAGCATCAGTAGCAATATTAAGATTTGGTTCCGTACCAATTCTTGGAAATGATTCCCAATTGTAGCCAGAAGCAAACACTATTATATCAAGATCAAAGAAATTCTCATAAGTAATGGGTTCATTATCTCTTGATATTTTTACCAAATCGAATTGGTTCAAACCATTTTCTAATTCAGCTTGTGTCTTTACTGTATAACAGTTATTATCATTTTCTTCCCAAGATAAATAATGATGAGACCAGCTATCAAATGCGTTTCGGAAAACATAGAGAGTTTCTCCATCAGTTAATATAAAATTAATAACGTTATGCCAAGTGGCTTCTGGATTTCTAAATTCGTATTCTAGATCAATATTACCATCATCAATTGTAGCAGTTAGTGCGTCGTGGATACCAGAGAGGACATCTCCGCCATTATCCATTATATTGCTCATTATCCAATGAAATAAAATTTCACTGTCAATGAATTGGTTATATTGTCCAGTATTAGTATTCCAATTTGAAGGATGATTGCTAGACATAAACCAACTTGCTCCTCCTAATTCAGTATATAATGCTTCTTTTATGTCATCATCAATACCACCATTATGCATAAATTGAAATGTACTTGTGCCATAATTAAATCTAAAAGGATGATTTCCTAAAGCCGTACTGCTTTTTCTATCGTGGCCTAAAACTATTGCAACATCATTAACATCAAGCTTTATTGCATCTCGTGCAGCTTCCATTGGACCTGTGTATAAATGATTTGGACCATAATCATAATAATAAGTATCGCTTGTTATGTTCTGAGCAGTCACATACCAGGCCTGATCACTATAGAATTCGGTTGAAAGCCCCGTTGTATTAATATAAGGAAAATATCCATTATCACCTATATAAGTGACACCATATCCATCTGGGTTGGTACCATAAGATGAATTTTCAATTAAAAAATTAATAAATTCATCAGGGTCATCATAACTTCCGGAACCTTCAGTTATTGTTGAAATACTGTAGCCTGTTTTTGCAAGCATAACAGCCATATCACAATCTGCAAACAAAACAACTGAACTTAAAACCATCACGAGTAAAATTGCAATTATCAGTATTGACTTAATGTTTTTGGAAAACATCAAAACCTCCTTTTTTTATTTGTCTCTTATTTGATATAGTTAATATTATTTCAAGTATTTTTTTATTTATTGAAAAATTACTTTCGGTTAGTTGTCAGAAAAAATCTGACAAATTTGATTATTGAAATTTAGAATTAGTTTTCTGATATATGGATTACTTTATTTTACAATTAATACTATTTTATGGTTCGTTCATCTTTTTGTTTTCCTTCTTCTTAAGTTGCTTGTAACATATGTACGCTGCGCCAATATAAAATGTATACATAACTAACCTATAGTTATACAAAAAATGTATACAATAACTTTTCGGAAAAAGTTATTGTATACTTCTCATCATCCAATTTTAATTCAACTATCAATCTCAATTTCGTTTCCCTTAAAGCAATTTAATTAATGCAAATACTAAATTGTCTAAATGAGATTTGAGAGTCAATAACAAAATCTCTTTGACAGAAAGAATCGTTTTGCAAACGTTAACTATTAACAGAAAGATAATTTAAAGGAGTAACCATGAAAAGATCATTAATATTATCAATCGTAATGTTCGCAGTATTTATTATTGCAAGTTGTAATGATATCACTTCTGCAGATGATCTTACTAAATATGAAGTAGTAATTATTAATGTTAGTTCGTCTAAAATTACCAATATCGAGTTAGAAATGACCGGTGTAGAGAATAATGTAACAATCGACTCTCTGGCAATTGGTGAAAGCACATCTGAGTATGAATTTTTGTTGCCTCTTCCGGGGAACGATGTTCCTTTTTTATATGGTGATTATTCTGGAAGTTATGTACTGGAATCTATAGAAAAAGATTTTACTGTTATTCAGCCTGAATTATCAATTACAATACTGATAAATGACGATTCTTTTTCTTATGAATAGATAATAACCAAACAACTAAATGTTACCTTTTTGAAACTTAAAATTTCTTTTCCCCATTGCC
>JAUVKM010000268.1 GCA_030596265.1 Candidatus Cloacimonadota bacterium | reverse complement strand
TAAAGTAGAGAAGAATTACAAATTAGGATATCATAAAGCAGCAAAATTTGTCTCCTTCATGCAGAAAAATAAGTTATGGATGGTTAGTGAAATTGAAAATGATGTTCTGGAAGATATCTTCATTCGGAATTTTTCTTCACTTCAAGAAGCTGTGAACGAGGCAATAATGCTCAAAGGCAAAGATGCAAGAGTAAAACTGATCCTTAATGCCGGAATTACTGTACCTCAAATTACTAAACATTAAAAGAATTTTTCTTTACACTCATGGTTAGACTTAATTTTTTCCTCAATAAAATATATTATTAGTTTGGGAGTTTGTAAAATGAATGATCATATTTCTAATTCCATGAAGCAAAAGATAAATCAAGTTGCCGGCAATATTCGCGCTTCAAAAGGTGAAATCACATCCGACCTATTATTAAACAATATACAAATTCTCGATGTTTTTACTGACACACTATGTAAAGGGTCTTTGCTTATTAATAATGGCTATATTGTTGCAATAAATCCTGACTGGGATTTTAAAGTTAAAGAGGAAATTGATGGTAATGGAATGATAGCAGTTCCCGGATTTATGGATGCTCATGTTCATATCGAAACTACGCTGCTTACACCTGAAGCTCTGGCAGATGTTATTGTTCCATGGGGAACGACTTCTCTGTTTGTCGATGCCATGGAAATTGCAAATGTGGCAGGATTGGATGGTTTAGAAACCTTTCTGGATACTGGAAATGACCTTCCCTATAGCATGTTCATCGAAGTTCCCTCACGAGTACCCACGGCACCCGGGCTTGAAACTACCGGCGGTGTGATCGGAGCGGCAGAAGTTGCAAAGCTTTTAAAATCTGAGATGGCTGTGAGCCTCGGAGAACTCGATCCATCAAAAGTTCTTACAATTAAAGATGAGTACCTGGAAAAGATCATTACAGCTAGAGATGCTGGAAAAATTTGTAATGGACATGCAATCGGATTGGGCTGGAAAGATCTGAATACATATGCCTCCGCCGGTTTGTCCGACTGCCATGAATCGGTAACCTACGAAGAGCTTGTTTTACGCTTAAGACTTGGTATTAAAGGTTTAATAAGAGAGGGCAGTACCGAAAGAAATGTTCATGCCTTGGTTTCCGGTATTGTTGAGCATGATCTTCCAACTAATGATCTTATGTTTTGTACCGATGACAAACATGTGAATGATATTAAAAATGAGGGACATATCAGTTACAATATTCAAAAATCAATTGATCTTGGTCTTAACCCGATCATAGCTATTAAAATGGCAACGATCCAGATAGCACAGCATTTTAGGGTCGATCATCTTGTTGGATCACTCACACCTGGAAAATATGCTGATATTGTGTTGTTACCTGATCTAAAAACGATCAAACCCCAAAAGGTTTTCAAGCAAGGGAAACTTGTAGCAGAAAATGGAGTTGCCATTCCCACAAAAATGCGGTCGTATCCTGAACACCTATTGCATACAGTAATCTTATCAGATTTGTTTAGAATAGAAGATTTTGGTGTATTAACCAGCAATGATTCTGAGCATGTAAGAGTGATAAATATTTATCCTGAACAGATTATTAATTACCAAACTATAGAGCATATGAAAGCCCAAAATGGTCGTATTGTCTGTGATATAGAAAGAGATATTTTAAAAATTTCCGTTGTTGAACGATATGGTAAGAATGGTCAGGTTGGAATAGGATTCATTCATGGTTTCGGTCTTAAAAAAGGTGCAATAGCATCGTCGGTATCTCATGATCACCATAATATTGTTATAGTAGGAACCAATGACAGAGATATGTATCTTGCTGTTAAGGAGCTGGAACGGTGTCAAGGTGGCTTTTGTGCAGTAGTGGATGAACAGTTACTTGGTATTCTACCTTTACCATTAGGAGGGTTGATGAGTTTATCTTCAGCCTCTGAAGTACTAGAAGAGACCGAACTGATAAATGCAATTGTTAAAAAAATGGGATGTTCGCTGCCTGCACCGTTCATGTCACTTTCTTTTATATCTCTTCCTACTGTTCCTGAACTAGGATTGACTGATATGGGTTTGATTAATGTTCGCGAACATGCATTAGCGAAGCTATTTGTAAACAACGAATAGAACTTTCATCAGGAATTTTTCTTTACACTTTGTATTAGTCTTAATTTTTTGCTGAAAATAGATTTTTTTAGAAAACATAACTTAGGAGATGATATGAAAGTTTCCGAAAAATTAGAAAATTTAAAGAAAAGAGAAGCAAAGATAAAAGAGATGGGTGGAGAAGCCCGGATCGAGAAACAGCATGCAAAAGGAAAATTAACTGCTCGTGAAAGACTCGATCACCTTTTTGATGAAGGAACCTTCCGTGAAATTGATATGTTTGTTAAGCACCGATCTACTAATTTCGGTATGGAAACAGTTGAAATCCCGTCAGATGGTGTAATTACCGGTCATGGAAAAGTGAATGGCAGACCTATTTTTGCTTATTCGCAGGATTTTACCTCACGTGGCGGTTCTTTAGGAGAAAAGCATGCCGCTAAGATAACCAAAATTATGGATCTGGCAATGAAAGCAGGTTTGCCGATCGTAGGAATAAATGATTCAGGTGGAGCACGAGTTGAAGAGGGAATTGATTCACTAAAAGGTTATGGAGATATTTTCTTTCGTAATTCCAGAGCTTCCGGTGTAATACCTCAAATTTCTATAATTATGGGTCCTTGCGCAGGTGGTGCGGTTTACTCACCCGCCATGACAGATTTTATCTTTATGGTCGATAAAAAAAGTTATATGTTCATTACCGGACCAAGTGTGATCGAAACAGTTACGGGTGAAAAGACAACTTTTGAAGAATTGGGTGGAGCAATGACCCATAATGCTAAAAGTGGTGTAGCACATTTTGCCTGTAAAGATGATGAAGACGCGATCTATCAAGTTAAGGTGTTACTCAGTTATCTTCCTAATAATAATATGGAGGATCCTCCAAAATTCAATAATGGCGATGATCCATCAAGATTGTGTCCTGAACTCGATACAATAATTCCGGATGATCCAAAAGCCGGTTATGATATGAAAGATATAATTCAATCTGTTGTAGATAATGGTGAATTCTTTGAGCCACATGAATATTATGCACAAAATGCTATTATTTGTTTTGCCAGAATGAATGGCAGACCGGTAGGAATTATTGCTAATCAGCCCATGTCCCTTGCAGGATGTCTGGATATTAATGCCTCTGATAAGATCTCGCGCTTCATAAGATTCTGTGATGCGTTCAATTTTCCAATAATCACATTTGTTGATGTTCCGGGATAC
>JAUVKM010000282.1 GCA_030596265.1 Candidatus Cloacimonadota bacterium | reverse complement strand
CATCCCTTCCAATTTAAGATCACAAACAAACTTTGCTAAATATATTGTAATAACAATAACCGATTTTGTAGAAGATGAATCTTTATTACAATTCAAACAAACATGGGAAAGTCAGGGCAAGATCGTGAAGATAGTAAGCCTCCAGGATATTTTTGATGAGTTTAATTATGGAATCCGTTCTGCACAATCAATTAAAGATTTTATTCAATATGCCTATAATAACTGGAGTGGATCTGGTGTTACTCATGTTCTGTTTATGGGAGATGGAATTACCGATGAAAGAGATAACAGCCCCAGTCGTGAATTTAATCTTATTCCATTTAGAAATATTTGGGCTGAACTCTGGGGTGCTATTGCCAGTGATAACTGGCTTGGATGTATAGTTGGTGATGATTTAGTACCGGATGTCGCAATCGGACGCATAAATATTTGGAATGAGGATCAGATAGAGGATGTTGTTAACAAAACGATCCAATATATTGATCAACCAAATTTCGAGGATCTCTGGCATAGTCACGTTACATTAGCTGCTGGTGGAAATCCAGGCGAAGGATCTACTTTTGCAGTTCAATCGGAAACAATACGTTCAATGTGGATACCCGATGATTTTAATGTAAGCCGTGTATATTGTAATACTAACGGTCTGCCTGATTCATACGCGGGAAACACAACTGATCTTATTAGTAATATTAATGATGGAACAATTTACCTGCAATTCATGGGTCATGGTGGTGGTCATATTTGGGCGGATTATAACCTTTTAAATATTGCGGATATTGCAACTTTCAATAACGATAACTTCCCCTTAGTAGCCAGCCTTTCATGCTATGGTTCTGCTTTCAATACACCTCAAAGCTCCTGTATTGGAGAGGAGTTGATCCTACGTCCAAATCGTGGTGCCATCGGGCATGTTGGTTTTACCGGATATGGTTATGAGATTGCAGACCTCGTCTTCGCCAAACACTTAACAGAAGCAATATTTGATAAACAAGTACCTACAATTGGTGAAATTGTAAGTTTTACAAAAGCTAAGTTCTTTGCTTCTTATAATTTTTCCGGCGTTGGAGTTGCCCTTACACATGGTTGTGCTCTTTTGGGTGACCCGATGATCCAACTTGTTTTACCATATGATCAGAAGCAAGTTGATCTTAATAATTATAATCTTGTTGAAGGAGATACTTTAGAAATAAGCTCTTATGTTGGTTCACAGATAAGTAATGGAAAATTTGTAGTTTTTGATGAAGATGACTCCCAACTTCCATTAGATCAATATTACCCTTTAGAGATGTCTGCAATAAATGATACACTTTCAGTTTCTGATTTTATTGTTCCGGATAACAATAACTCAATTTATACCCAATATGTAAAAATATTTGCATATGGTGAAGATGGTGAAGTAACGGGTATTACAAATTATACAGTAGGTCAATCTGCAATGGTTAATCTTGAGATCATCCCCGATCCTCCTGAAGATGGTGATCCAATAAATATCCGTGCTGACTTCTTTGATGAACATGGATTGGCAGATATTTATTTTGTAAGTGATACTTTATTAATTGAGATGATTAATATTGAAGAACATACATATGAATTAGAAAATCCTCTCCCCGCACACTCTGCCGGAGATGAGATTAGCTTTCATTTCAAAATATTTGATACTATTGGAGATTCTACTATCACTAACTCTGAAACCATCATTGTGGCAGGACCAGATCTTGTAATGGAACATTTTGAACTTACCGAATTTGAAAATGAACCTGCAGCAAAAGTGCTTATTCGTAATTCCGGCTCAACAGTAGCAGGTTCTTGCGATCTGAAATTATACGATATTACTAATGAGCCAATATTATTAACAACCATTCAGATATCACCTCTTGCTGTTCTAGCAAATAGATGGGAATATATTCCAATTCCACTCCTGAATGGAGAAATTGAATTCCGTGCTATTGTGAATGAAAATGGAGAATCATTTTCTGAGATCAATATAAATAATAATATTATTAATTCAGATAGTTATTCAATAAATATGTTTGAAGTAGGAGCTTCAGGATCAGTAGTTCCTGCACTCAGTTTGGATAATAATCTACTTTGTGAATTCCCATCGGATTTTTTAACTGAACCTGCAATTTTCTACATAAATTCAATCATTACAGAAGAGCCATTAGACCAACCGGATATCAAAAAGATCTTGCCGGCAAACAGAACCAACTCATTCTGTTATGAGATTGGAACTCTTGATGAATCCTGTCTGGCAGATTCTATTGGTCATTTCCAAAACAATAAATCTATCACCCTTACATTCAGCTATGATCCTGCAGATTCACTTACACAAGCCATGGAAATGGAAGGTAATTTTAATATTTATAGATGGGAAAGTGAATTTAATAAATGGATAAAATATGGTGGTTTAACCGATTCGGTAGCAAATACCGTTACCTATGAAGTAAATAGAATTGGAGTTTATTCTATCTTGCAAAACAATGATGATCAAGCTCCATACATTGAAGCAAATGTTGAAGGGCAGGAATATACACAAACTTTAAATTCTAGTCCCGGACAAGAATTTACTCATGGTGGATATATCTCTAAAGATGGTGTGATCTCTTTTGTTTTGATGGACGCTAATGGAATTGATGTGTTTGAGAATAGCATAACGCTTTATCTTTCTGATGGTATAGATGTTACTGAAATTGGAAGCAATGAATATGCATTAACTATTACTCCCGGAAACCTTAATCAACTCCCTCTTAAATATCAGCTAAATAATCTTACAGAAGGAACATATTACATTACCTTAGAATGCCATGACGTTAACGGAAATGAAGAAAATCTGGAAATTGAGTTCATTGTAAATGATAAGTTTGATATTATGAATTTTGCAAATTATCCTAATCCGGTTAAAACTGCAACGGTTAATCAAAACAATTCAGGTAGGACCAGATTCACCTATGTTCTTACAGACGATGCCGACAAAGTTAATATAAAAATA
>JAUVKM010000028.1 GCA_030596265.1 Candidatus Cloacimonadota bacterium | reverse complement strand
AATGTGCAGGGTGATGAACCATTCATCTCCGAAAAACCTCTTAAGAAATTGATCGAAGTTTTTAGCGATCCTGAAGTTATGGTTGCATCCCTAATGCACGAGACAACAAAAGATATTGAAGATCCAAATGTTGTGAAAGTTATTTGTGATGAGAATGATAACGCTCTCAATTTTTCCCGAACTCCGAATCCCGAATCCCGAACTCCAAATTTCAAACATATCGGGGTTTATGCTTTCAGAAGAAAAACGCTGTTTGAATTTGTAGAATTACCGGAAAGTAAATTGGAAAAAATTGAAAAACTTGAACAATTAAGACTATTGGAAAACGGATATAAAATTAAAATGGTTCTCACTTCTTACAAAGGAATAGGGATCGATACCCCACAGGATCTGGAAAAAGCGGAAAAATTGCTCACGGATACACACAGATAAACACGGATATAACCACTGATAGCACTGATAAATACGGATTGGAAAAAAATAACAATGAACCAGCCTTCGCTCAAACTACGGCATGGCAGGCAAAAGCAAATAGAAGAGATATACGTCTGTCTTTACGAGGTATCTTCATACGGCATCGAGCGAAGTAATCTAAACTGCAAAAAATAATTAAAACCACGAATTATCACGAAGCTGTCTTTCTGAGGTTTACCTGCCGAAGGCACGGATTTCTTTCGAAGGTTGTTCTTATGAAGAATCTACAAATTTTACTGATTTTCAGAATTAAAAAAATCCCCCACTAAAATAAACCCAGTAGGGGATTATTAACTCAATAATTACTTAAGCAATATCATTTTCCGCATCATATCGTAATTCGATGTTTTCATACGGTAGAAATAAAGACCACTGGTAACTAGTTTACCACTGTCATCTTTTCCGTTCCAGATAACAGAATGATAGCCTACTTCTCTGAATCCATTGATTAGAGTTTTAATTTTTTGTCCTTTGATGTTGTAGATTTCTATAAGAACTCTTGAATTTTCATTCATACTGTAACTAATTGTAGTCTCAGGATTGAAGGGATTGGGATGATTACACTGTAATTCAGTGATTTCAGGCATTAACTCTGTAACACTAACTTCTGGGATTGTTGTAAAATTCCAAATATCGCCTGAAGCTTCACCAGATATATTACGACATATTACCTTCCAGTAATATATAGTTTCATAATCTAAATTACCTGGGTCATAAGTTTCAACGGCTGGTACATTATCCAATACCAATGTTGTTGGTGGATCATAAGTACCAAAATATAGATCTATTGTTTCAATATTTGTACCATTGATCCAATTCAAATCTGTATCTATAAGTATATCTACAGCACCGCTCATTGGAACCGGATCTGTTGGAGGCATTGGGGGCACTACCAATTGTGTGATAATACAAGTTTGAGTAATGCCGCCTCCGGTAACCGTTACCGTTCCTGATCTGGCTGCGCCTGTATTAGCTGAAACCGTAACCGTTGTAGAACCATTATTACTGCCTGTAGTTGGATTGCAGCTTATCCAGGTTTGATTATCTGTTACTGTCCAGGAAACATTAGAAGTAATACTGATTGTAAATGTATCTCCTCCAAATGGCGAACTGTGTGTAGTGGGTGATATAGTGAGATAAGGTGCTACAGCCTGGTTTATTGTACATGTTCTGGTAATACCGCTTCCGGTAACCGTTACCGTACCTGATCTGGCTGCACCTGTATTAGCTGAAACGTTTACTTGGAATGTATCATTGCCGCTTCCCGAAGCACCTGATGTACTAATCCATGTTGCATTGTCAGAAACTACCCAGGAGATATTTGAGGTTACAGTTATATTGAACGTATCCCCTCCAAATGGCGAACTGTGTGTAGTGGGTGAAATAGTGAGATAAGGTGCTGCAGCCTGGTTTATTGTACACGTTCTAGTAATGCCGCTTCCGGTAACCGTTACCGTACCTGATCTGGCTGCACCTGTATTAGCTGAAACCGTAACCGTTGTAGAACCATTAGAATACCCATAGGTTGGATTGCAGCCTATCCAGGTTGCATTATCAGATACATTCCAAGTTACATTAGAGGAAATACTGATCGAAAAAGAATCTCCCTGATATGGCGAGCTATGGGTTTCAGGTGATATCGTGAGAAAAAAAGGAACTGGGATAGTAACCATTGGTGTAGACCAAAACCAGTCATTGTCACTTTCATCAGATTCTGTTACCTGATCTTGATAATCAACAATTATGCCAAAATAGTATGTTCCAGGTGAACATCCTGTAGGAGGAACATTTACATCAAAATTCTGATTTTCATTACTATAACTTCCTGCAGAAAGTGTGCTTACGTAATCTTCACCCCAAAAATAATCATTTGTTGATATAGTTGTATCAGTTGAAAGATAATAACCAAGATAACTTGATCCGGCTGATGCACTACCATTATTAATGACTCTAACTTCAGCTGATACGATATTGGAGTTTACGTACAAATTGCAAAAACTTGTATTGACAGTGAGATTAGGTTGATTAGCTGGAATTATAATCTGAGGTGTAGGCCAATATCCGTCATTATCTGTTTCATCAGATTCTGTTACCTGATCTTGATAATCAACAATTATGCCAAAATAGTATGTTCCAGGAGGACATCCTGTAGGAGGAACATTTACATCAAAGTTCATATTCTCATTGCTATAGCTGCCTGCACTTAGAGAACCGACATAATCATCTCCCCACAAGTAGTCTGTTGTTGTTATAGTTGTATTAGTTGAAAGATAATAACCAAGATAGCTTGAACCTGCTGATGCAGTACCATTATTTATTACTCTTACTTCAGCAGAAACGATATTAGAGTTTACCTGCAAATTACAATTACTTGGATCATATGTTAAATTTGGTAAAGGATTAGCGCCATCGCCTGTAACTTCCATATCGTCTAAATATACACCTTCATAATTATGAACAGTATTGTCAGAATGGAAGATGAATTTCCAATAAAAATTTGACCAACCATTTAGTGTAAACGATTTTTGTGTCCAACCATTTGAATTGCCACTGTATTGAGTACTTAAAGTCCATGAACTTCCATTAGTGGAATATAACCAAGCAAGATAATCGAAAGGAGCCGACTCAGTATCATGGTTTACCCAGAACTTAAAATGTACATTTGAATAACCACTTACGTTTATTGCATCATTTTTGTAGACATAGGCTTCCATATTGTCATCATAATTCACGCCAACTGGTTGATCTCCTTCATCAGCGCACCATAAGCTCCATGAACCTGAATGATGATCATTAGTAACATCTCCCCAATAATCAAGACCATCAGTCGGATTAGCATCTCCTCTACTATAGGGAGCTAAAGAACCTTCCCAACCTTCACTCCAGATGATTTCTCTGCTTGCTGGTGGTTCTTCAATATGGCCAGTTCGATTGCCATAATTTACCAATAATTCTACATAACAATTGCTATTCTGCAAATACTCAGCATCTATTACCGGTAGTAATACATTTATGATGTTACCATTAGTTACATACGAAGGAACATAAACATTTACTGAGTGTAGTATAGCCCTTGAATGATTATTAATTCCGACTTTGATAAACTGAATATTAGACTTTTGAATTCCCTTATCCTTATTATCATGTCTTGATATACGTGTATAATACTCTGTGATATTTTCAATTTCAGGAGCTAAGAAGTATTCACATTCACCATATAATCTTTGCCAGATAGTATCATGGATGTTGTACAATTCCCCTTCAGAAGTTGTTAAAGGAGACTCTTGCATCGATAGCAATGTTTGGTATTCCAACGCTGCATTATTATCAGAATTTATTGATGGCAGTATAAATTCCGATTTCTGAACATTACCATTTTGCTGGTTTGAATCATAGCTTCTTTGAATTGGTTGATCGTTAACATCTTCTTGATGATAAGAGTTGCTAACTGTTTCCTCAGTTAGGAAAGTGACTTTACCCTCATCATCAATTTTGACTTTGTTTAAAACAGCTCCTTTTTCATTAGCAAACAATATGCCAATTAGAAAGGCAAACAACATAATAACTAATAGTACTTTTTTCATTTTCTCCTCCTAATTCATTTTTTCTTTTATTTTTTAATAATTTTGATTAGCAAATTCATTATTTAAAATTTTATACCTAATCCCAAATCCCACGCAATTGCATCAAATGAATAATGTTCATCTTCACCCCACTTAAATTCCTCAGATTTGGAATAACCTATGCCAATATCCACAAATAAATTTTTACTTTTACCAAAGTACCAAATATGACCTAATTCAAAAAATAATCCATTTATTATATTTGAACTTGTTTCTATTCCACCAGTAGATGTACGATGCATCCCTACATTCCCATAATTTGCATTAAAATAAGATTTATTTGCACTCACTTGAAATCCAATACTATAAGCAAACATTCCACCATTTGTCCCTAATCCGACAATAACGCCAGTTTCTGGATCATCATCATAGCCCAATAGCGTCTTAATCCCTATCCCACCATGCCCATTTCCAATACCAACACTGGGCACAAGTATCAAATCTGCTAAAATACAAGCATGAATCATAAACACGAAAATAATAATGACTAAAATTTTCTTCATCTTTTTCTCCTAATTTTCCTTTTTTTTATTTTGATCAATTGATCATTTTCTAAATACTTAATTTTCATTCTTTCTGCTTCTCTCTTCAATTTACAACATTAGCAATTATATATAATAATTCTTCATTTTTAAATGGTTTTTCTATAAACAATGTATTAAGTCTCTCAGCTTCTTTGCGTAACTTTTCATTTCCAAATGCAGAAATCATGATTTTACTAACATCTGAAATCTGATCCTTGGATTGTTCTATTATTTGAAGACCATTAATATCCGGTAGTTGATAATCAACAATAATCAGATTATAATATTTTTTATTTAGATATCTAAATGCTTCTTTTCCGGTAAATACCGAGTCAATATTATAACCTTTCGCTTTAAGTAAATTTGTGATAATCAAGTTCATATCTTCATTATCTTCTATCAATAAAATTTCCTTTTTCATACTTTCTTTATAAACAAGAATCGTGCCAAAAGGGTTTTTTATGAATTCGGAATATTCTTAGATTATTCTAATTAATTGAAATTATGGAAGATAGAAGGTGATTTTCTTTTTAAATCAATAAATTTGGACGGTTAAAATTTATTTTTGACAATGATAATGGGAAATATGGGTAACATTATAGGAAATATTTTTCTCATTTATTAGGTTCAATATTATAATTCTTTATTTTCAAATATAAACTTTTACGAGTTATGCCTAACAATTCTGATGCTTTTATTCTGCTTCCGTTTACTTGTCTCAGAACTTTTTTAATAATCACTTTTTCCGTTTCTTTCTTCGCTTTATCTAGATTAACCTCATTAAGAATTATTTCATTTTCATCAGTACAATTCAAAGAAAATAATATGTGTTCAGGTTTAATGATTCCTTTTCCAGATAAGAGAACAGCTCTTTTAATAATATTCTTTAATTCTCTTACATTCCCTGTCCAAGAGTGTTTTAGTAACATCATTGTAGCTTCCGATGAGATTGTTTTAACATTCTTATTTAAAGTTTTGTTAGCAATTTTTACAAAATGTTCTGCCAATAAAGTAATATCATCTTCTCTATCTATCAGTGAAGGTATGGTGATACTAAATTCATCAAGTCTATGAAATAGGTCTTCTCTGAACCTTCCGCTCTTGATCAATTTAGACATATCAATATTAGTTGCTCCAATAATTCTTATATTCACATTAATAGGCTTTTTACTTCCAATCCTATAAAGTTTCCTTTCCTGGATGACTCTTAGAAATTTAACTTGTGCAGATTTTGTAAGATTTGAAATTTCATCTAAAAATATTGTACCATTATCAGCCTGCTCAAATTTCCCGATCTTTGTAGAATTTGCGCTCGTAAATGATCCTTTCTCATGTCCGAATAATTCACTTTCTAAAAGAGTATCTGGTATTGTCCCACAATCAACTGCTAAAAATATTTTATCGTGTCTATTGCTTTTATTGTGGATCATTCTTGCTATAAGCTCCTTACCGGTACCGCTTTCACCTTGTATAATTACACTCATATCAGTTGGAGCAATAATATCAATGAGTTTTAATACATTTTTGATTTTTGTACTATTGCCGATAAAATCCTCAGACTTTTCTGACAGTTGCTTTCTTAATCTTATTACTTCTTCATTTAGTTCTTGATTATTAAGAGCTTTTTGAATAATAATAAATAGTTCATCATGATTAAATGGTTTTGTAATATAATCAAAAGCACCCATTTTCATAGCGGTTACAGAATCTTTTATATCTCCAAAAGCTGTGATCATAATAAATACTATATCATCATTAATTTTTTTTACCTTTTCAAGAAGTTTAAATCCATCCAATTTTGGAAGGTTGATATCTGATAAAATAAGATGAGGATCAAAGATACTTATTTTTTTAAATCCTTCACTTCCATCAAAAGCTGTAGTAGTTTTATATCCTTTCTTTTGTAATGTTGTTGAAAGAAGAAAAGCCATGTCTCTATCATCTTCTATTATTAAAATTCTTTTACCAATTAAATTGGAATTATTTTTTTGCATCTTCACATTCCTTATTGTTTATTACTGGAAAAGTTAAAACCACAATCGTTCCTTTACCTTCTTCACTTGAAATATTAATTTCC
Organism: Candidatus Cloacimonadota bacterium; assembly: GCA_030596265.1. Next base: position 6,234 of record JAUVKM010000028.1, on the reverse strand, counting down.
CCATTATGATGTTTCATTACCTGGTAAGCTAAACTTAATCCTAAACCTGTACCTTCTTTATTTGTAGAGAAGAATGGATCAAATACTCTTTTTAAATTTGTTTGTGATATTCCACAACCTGTATCAGAAAAAATAATCTTTGCATCATTTGAATTTTTATTACATATTGTTTGTATTGTTAACATTCCTCCATCCGGCATAGCATTGATTGAATTCAAGATAATATTCAAAACAACACCTTGAAGTTGAACATTATCTATTAACAGTAAAGGTAATTTGTGTGTTTTCTTTGTTAATTCAATTTTGGCTTTTCTTATTTTACTTTTTAAAAGTGTGCATGTATTTACAATAATATCGTTTACATCACCCTTTTCCAAAATGAATTCATGAGGTTTCGAGAAATCGATTAATTTTTTTACTGTATCATTAGCAATGTCTACATTACGGTTAATAATATCCAAATATGATTTTATTGACTTTTCCAGGTTATATTCCGAATCTAATATCTGTGCCGAAGAGCTTATATTTCCAAGTGGATTCTTAATTTCATGTGCTATCCCTGCAGCGAGTTCACCAATTCCGGCAAGTCTCTCTGAAAACAATAACTGTTTTTCAGCTAATTTTCGTTTCGTAATATCTCTAACAATCATAAGTTCAGCAGGATTATTATGATAGTTAATCAATTTTATATTTAATTCTGTCTCAATTTCTTTCCCTTTTATATCTATCAAGGTTAATTCGTCTTGAGAAAGTTCCGTTTTATTTAGTAAACGAACTTTATGTTTTTTTATAAAATTTATATTGTTACTATTATCAAAAAATTTAGTGAATTTTACATTCTGTACATCTTCAAGTTTATAACCTATCATATTCGCAAATTGGTTATTAACAAACTTTAATTCAAGATCCTGCAAAATTATAATGCCATCATTTGCCTGCTCTACAAGATTACGATATTGATCTTCACTTTCAGAGAGTTCTTTTGTTCTTTTAACAACTAAGTTTTCTAAGGTTATATTTAATTTTCGTTTAACTCTATAATGGTAATATACAAAAATTAGTAGAATGAATATTATCAGTAATGCATAAAATAAACGCCATTTTGATAAATTATCTTTTTCGTTTTTAAGTTTTTGTATCTCATTATCTTTCTGTAGAATATTAATTTGCTTTTCTTTCTTTTCGGTTTCATATTTGGTTTGCATTTCAGCTATTTGTCTACTGGATTCTTCATTATAGATGCTGTCATTATATGCAATAAATAACTCTTGATGCATGATAGCATTTTTATAATCTTCAATTTGAATAAAAAGTTTTGATAAATGCTTATGAACTTTTCTATGAATTTCATTAGAATCAAGAGTATCCGCAATTTCTAATGCTCTAACAAGATATTCTTCAGATAATTTATGCTTATTTTTAAGTAAATAGCAAGAGCTAATATTTATTAAACATTGGCAAACGCCATAATTATCATCTAATTCATTATTAATTGTTAATGATTTCTCATAGGAATTTAATGCTTTATTAATATTATTTTGGAAATAATGTAAATCACCAATGTTAAGATACAAATTTGTTAAACCCTTTTTATAACCCAATTTTTCCTTTAAAGTTAATGATTTTGTAAAGTTATCTAGAGCATTAGTGTTCATTTCTAATTGCATATAAACTTCACCAATATTATTGTACACATTTGCTAATCCAATCTCATCGTTTAATAAATTAAAAATCTTTAACGATTTAAAATAATATTCAAGGGATTTATTATAACGATTTAATAAGGAATTAACAGCACCAATATTCATAAGACAATTACTGGTTTGCTTATTAATCTCTAATTCTTCATTTATTTTTAAAGACTTAATATAGTAATCTAAACTCATTTCATATTTCCCTAAATTGCAGTAGCTATTTCCAATATTTAAATATGAAGTTGCAATTCCGGCTTTATCATTATATTTCTCTTTAATACCTACCGATTCTAATTGATATTCAATAGCCTCATTGAATTTGCCTGTAACATTGCATAGCACACCTAAATTGTTTAAAGCAGCGGAAATTGATAGTGTGTCTTTAAGTTCTTTAAAAATTGTAAGCGATTGCTTAAAACTCAATATCGCTTTATCGTGATTTCCAAGATAGTAATGTATTCTACCAATGTTATTTATAGTTCTAGCTATATTATTTTTTTTGTTTTTATCACATTTATCTAATGCTTTATTGTAATATTCTAAGGATTTACTGAAATCATTTAAATTAAAATACACATTTCCAATTTCATTTAATGTAGAAGAAATCTCAACTTCATTTTTAGTTTTTTCACGCAAATCTAAAGCTTTAAATAAACTTTCTAAAGCTACATTGTAGTTTCCAATTATATTGTTACTCATTCCAATGCAATTTAATGCTTGTGACTGTTCTTTTCCCCCAAGTTTAGTTGACAAACTATATGCTTCATTTGCATATTCAAGTGATTTGTCTGGATTAATATTTTGATTATTTTTTGATAATCTAATTAGAATCTCAAATCTATCTTTACCCTTTGAAGTTTCTAATATTGTTTCAAGGGAATCAATTTTTGTAAGTTGGGAATACAGAGGTAAAAACAAGACAATAATTAAAATAATAATTAAATACTTTCTCATAAAATATAATTGATCCTTTTATTTTTTATTCTTAATAAATTATTTAAAAAGAACTTTTACAAATACATTGCAAATTGTTTTTTGCGTCAAGTTAATAAGAGTTGGCTTAACACTTTTTTAGAACATTCTTCTGTAGTTAATACTCATTATTGGTTTTTTCTTAATGCGATTTTCAGAATTAAAAAAATCCCCTACTAAAATATGCTAGTAGGGGATTATAATTACATCAATATCTATTTCACAAGCAGCATTTTCATGATCTTTGAATAATACTTGGTTTTCAATTTATAGAGATATACTCCTGAAGCTTGATTACGAGCATCCCAAGCATACTGATGTCTACCTGTTTCAAATTTCTCCGTTACAATAAGCTGTCCTTTAATATTGTAAATTGAAAGAACCCCTGTTTCATCTTCCTTAATATCAAATGAAATAAGCGTGCTGGGATTGAATGGATTCGGGAAATTCTGACGCAGTTCAGTTATCAGTGGAATTTCAGGAATGTCATTTCCCTCAGATGGAATAGTTAATGAAACCGGACCATAACTTTCTGTCTCTCCGGAACCACTAATGCTTTCCAACCAATACCAGTAAGTGAAACTTTCAAAAACCTCATATTCATCTACAAAAGAATAGAATGAAGGCTGGCTTGTTGTTCCATTTCCAGGGATAGTCTCAAGATTAAGCATGAAAGCCTGACCAAAATTATATGAATTAGAACGATATACATTCCAGCCAATATTATCGGTTTCAGATTGCGTAACCCAATTAATAATTGGTAAATCACTAATATATGCAGCAGTGAAAGATGAAAGTGTAACAGGAAGAGGTGACTCACCACCTTTATCCAAAACAATTTCTGTTGAACCGTTTCTGTTAACCATTGGAATACAAAAAGATACTTGGTATGAGACACTCCAATCTGCCGAGGAAATATTTGCCCAGGCTGAACCATTCCACCAATAAACTCCTGATGGATAATTTTGAAGTTGATTTAAATTATAAAGCGTGAAACAAATTTCGGAACTAGATGAAAAATTTCCTGTAATATCCACTTCATAAGAAATTCCTACTTCATCTGGATAGTCAATTGTTTGTTGTGCATCAGCATAGGTTTGAACGCTAACATTCAAGGTGACATCACCTTCAGGATCAATATCCGTATTTGGATCCACAGTTTGATCATCAATGACTATTTGTTCCACATCTACAAATACAGGTAAAGTGTTATCACCAGAATTGTCTCCTTCTCCATATCCTGGGATTACAGCAGTTATGGAGACATCATCAACGCAAACACCATATCCATACTGTGCAGTTCCTTCAAATCCAACGTAATAATCAGAGGACAATCCACTAAGACTTAATGTTTCTTCTGTCCAAGATGTTATATTATCTGTATATGTTGCTAGTAAATTCCAACTTCCGCTAAAAGATGTTTTATAATAAACTCGTAATTCATCTTGATCATTAGGCCAGAGAGCCTGTGTGTGCCAAAATTTTAGAGTTGATTCAGAAGCCTCTGATAAATCCATAGGAGGTGTAATTAATTTAGTTACATTTGCTGTATAAGATCCATTATATAAATAAGCATTGTAATTACCTCCATGTGCTGAAGATGGATGTCCATTATATCCACCATTATAGAATCCCCAATTCTGTGTATTCACAACATATTCTTGTGACCAACAATTCGGTATTGTTCCACTATTTTCAAAATCCTCTGTCCAAGGAAATGAAGAAACTAAGCATTCTGCAATTTGTACACTTATTTCATCTTCGGATGCATTAGAATTATTATCAGTTGCAATAGCTTTGATCGTATGATAATCTAATGACTCACTTCCTGTGTCCCAAACGTATTCATAAGGAGCAGAAGTATCAGTAACTTTCCAAACATCATCAATATAAATTTTAACATTTGTAATTGTGCCACCCGGATCTGAAGCAGTAACTGTAATTGTTTCTATTGTTCCACTTTCTATTACTTCTCCATTGGTTGGATTTGTAATATTACATAATGGGAAACCAGATCCAGCTACTGAACCAACAGCTGCATCGGCATTAACCATTCCATAACCTGTGTACATATCCCAACCAGGTGTTGTCTCTTCATCTATAACATCTGTGGCTGTTGATGTTAGTGCAGTTCTGACTTGAGCAGGCGTAAGATAAGGATTTTTGGATATAACTAGGGCAGCAACACCAGCTGCATAAGGTGTCGCACACGATGTCCCATTGAAATTTGTAATATAATCTCCCGTAGAATATCCATTGCTTCCAGTTACATCAGTCGCCGGTAAGATAGTTGGAGCGATTATATCTACTGATGCACGATCATCTTGAGTATTTACACCGTAGTTGGAACCCCACCAGTTTTGCGCATCACAAGAAGATGCACGTTTTCTTTCTTCACAAGGGGATGCTGCTCCAACGCTTATTACATATTCATGATTAGCTGGATAATGAATGTGAGAATAATCATCATTGGCAGTAGCAGCCAACATTGTTACATTGCTGTTATATGCATATACTATTGCTGCATCGGTAGAAGGGCTTTGACCTTGTGAGATATCAGCACCAAAGCTCATACTGGCAACATCTACATTATTATCTCCGCAATGTGTTATTGCATTATCTATAGCAGTAAATGTCATAGAACCTGCACTGTTAGCTATCTTCAACGGCATAATACTACATCCGCCTGCTACACCTGCCACACCGATTGAATTATTTACTTCACCTGCTGCCACACCTGCGCAGCAGGTTCCGTGACCTTCATCTGAACTATCATCCATCGGGTCACTGTCATTGTCCCCGTAATCATAACCGGCAACACAATTATTATCCAAATCTACATGATTATAATCTGTACCAGTATCTATAATTGCTATAATCACAGATGAAACTCCATATCCCTGTTCATCATCCCATGCTTCTTCAATATGAGAATCAAAACCGACTGTGTGCCCGCTTCCAGGTCCATTAGATACAGTGTTGTCATGTCCCCAACAGTCATCAAAATAAAGATCATTTGGTGTTGCAGAGGTATATGCTAAATATTCGGGATTTGCAAACTCAACATATTCGTTATTTTTATATTGGCTAATTGCATGCTCAATATCTGTTCTTTCAGACACAAACACAATATACCAACGATCAAAACCAGTTTGTTGTTCCCAAGCCTTGTCATTTACTGGTCTGTGAGCAAGAATTATTTTTGTAACTCCATATTCATTATTCAAAGCATCAAAGGTTACTAATCCAGTTTGGTCTGTACGTTCGTTATTCTCAAGTAATGTGTTAATTCTTCTTGAGGCTTCGTTATTTAGTTTTATCTTAATCCGATCTGAAGCATAAAGATCTCTACCATAACTATCTTTTCTAACTTCTAATGTAAATATAGTTTGATGTAAAAGTAAAACTAATATAAATAATATAACAATTTTCTTCATTTTCTATACTCCTAATTTTTTAATTCTATTCATAAAACTAAACTCAGTTTTTCTGTCAAATTGTATTAATATTTATGAATACTTCCACCAATGAATTCTCTGATCACAGAATCTTGTGGAATTGCCGATTC
>JAUVKM010000275.1 GCA_030596265.1 Candidatus Cloacimonadota bacterium | reverse complement strand
AATAGGAAAGATAAATCGTATCGTGAGAAATTCAGTGATTCTGAGGTTGTACGTGACTTTATAGCAACAATGACCGATAGATATTATAACGAAGAAGTAAAAAGTTACCTGTTACCCGGAAGTTTTTATTGATATTATTTTCAACATATATTTTTTAGCATCCATAAATGGATAATGTGAGATTATTTGATTATTAAGGAGATTCAATGGAATTAATAGATTTTACTAAGCAAAGTGAAGAAGTGATAAATAGAATATCAGAGATTCGGAGGTTACTTTGACACTGCTGAAATAAAGCAGAGAATTGTAAATTCTGAAACAGAAATGGAAAAACCCAATTTCTGGAATGATCAGAAAAGAGCTACAATAATATCAAAAGAACTAAATCAACTAAAAAATCAAATAAAAAAAGATGATCGTCTTGCCACTATCAAAGATGATCTTGAAACATATATTATTCTTTTAAATGAAGATTTTAATGAATCACTTCTTAAGGAAGCTTCTGAAGTATTAGAAGAGGAGAAACTTTTTGTAGAAAGTACTGAAGTGCAATTCTTGCTTAATGGCAAAACAGATCCTAATAGTGCTATCCTCACAATTCATCCCGGTGCAGGTGGAACAGAATCGCAGGATTGGGCTGAAATGCTTTTTAGAATGTATAAACGCTGGTCAGAAAAAACCGGACATAAAATAGAAATAGTAGATTATCAATCTGGTGATGAAGCCGGCATAAAAAGTGTTACCATGGAAATTATGGGAGATTATGTTTACGGTTATTTGAAAACGGAAAGTGGAGTTCACAGGCTGGTAAGAATTTCTCCATTCAATGCTCAGGGCAAGCGTCAAACATCATTTGCTTCTGTATTTGTATATCCTATGATCGAAGATGATATAGAAGTTGAAATTGAGACAAGTGATCTACGAATCGATACATATCGTGCCAGTGGAAAAGGTGGTCAAGGTGTGAATACAACGGATTCTGCTGTACGGATCACACACATTCCAACCAACATTATTGTTCAATGCCAGAATGAACGTTCACAACTCAGGAACCGCGAAGTAGCAATGGTAATATTAAAATCTAAACTTTATCAACATTATGAAGAAGAACGTGAAAAAGAACGGCAAAAGCATGAAGATAAGAAAACAGATATTGGCTGGGGAAATCAAATACGTTCTTATGTATTTCACCCGTATCAGATGGTTAAAGATCATCGCACGAACTACGAAACGGGTAATATCTCCAGTGTTATGGATGGTAATCTGGATGATTTTATGAATGCATTCTTGAAGAAATTAGCAGGAAGAAAAAGTGATTCTTAACAAGGATTAATATGAATTATAAACAACTTATCAAAAATATAGATAAAGAACGAATGCCAAAACATATCGCCATAATAATGGATGGAAATGGACGCTGGGCTGATGAACATAATACAAAACGTGTTAATGGTCATAAAGAAGGTGTAAAAACAGTAAGACGTATTGTGGAAACAGCGGTTGAAGCTGGATTGGAATATCTAACAGTTTATGCATTTTCTACTGAGAACTGGCGGCGTTCCAAACAAGAAGTGAATTATCTTCTTAAACTAATCATGGATTCCCTCGTAAAGGAAATTGATGATCTGATAAAGAATAACGTAAATATTAGGTTTATCGGCAGCAAGGAAGAATTAGAAAAAAGCTATAACAAAAAAGTTCTAAGTACTTGTAAAAGCAGTTGGAATAATGATGGTTTACACCTGAATATTGCGATGAACTATGGTGGTAGACGTGAGCTTATTGATGCATTTAAACGTATGTCTGATGATATTATTTCCGGTAAGATAAAAAAAGAAAGAATTAATGATGAGATGGTTAGCAATTATCTCTATACGGCTTATATGCCTGATCCTGATTTGATTATTAGAACAAGTGGGGAAGAGCGTCTATCTAATTTTCTGGTTTGGCAAAGTGCTTATTCGGAATTCTGGTTTACCAAAACATTATGGCCAGATTTTAGCCGTGAAGAATTTATTCAGTCCATCTTAGATTTCCAAAATAGAAAGAGAAGATTTGGCACTAGATAAGGAGAAATAAATGGTTTTATTAAAAAGAGTTTTAGTCGCAGTATTTTTTATTCCGTTACTCATTTATATATTTTACGTTGGGAATATAGCACTTACCTCATTCTTAGCTTTGATAGCCTTCCAAATGATGTTCGAACTGAGAGAAATGTTCTTTAAAAAAGGAATTGTTGTGCCAAAGATAATTATAGTTCTTGGTCTGATTGTTTTCCTCGCTTCAATATATTCTGGAATTACATTAATTTTTGCATCTCTTTTATTAACATTAATTGTTATAATGGGTTTCGATCTTTTCAAAAGTAAATTGGAAGGAGCGATGGATAGAGGTTCTGCCGCAATATTCATAGTGGTTTACATTGCCGTTTTGTTAAGCAGTGTTTATCATATTAGATTATTGGAAAATGGAAGATATTTGATATTAGGTTTACTCTTCACGATCTGGATTACTGACATGGCTGCCTATTTTGTAGGTAAGGCAATAGGTAAACATAAAGGGATATTCAAAGCAAGTCCAAATAAATCTCTTGAAGGTTTTTTGGCAGGAATAATTTTTTCATTTATCGGTTCATATCTTATGATGAAATTTATGGGATTATCATTTCCTCAAGCAATTGCTGTAGCAATTTCCGGTGGAATATTTGGTCAAATAGGAGATTTATTCGAATCGATATTAAAAAGAGATGCTGGAGTGAAAGATAGTTCAAATGTTCTTCCCGGTCATGGAGGGATTCTTGATAGGTTTGACAGTCTATTGTTGGCAGCTCCGGTATTTTATGTTATACTATATTTTATAAAATAGGGAATATGTATGGAAAATAAGACAGAAAGTTCGTTTGATTTTTTTGATGAAAATTATATTAATCTTGATGAACATAAAATCATACTCGTAACTGGTGGAGCCGGTTTTATCGGCTCTAATTTCATTAGATATTTAATAAGAAAATATCCAAATTTTAAAGTGATTAATTTTGATAAACTCACATATGCAGGTAATTTGAATAACCTGATAACAATCGAGGATAATGAAAATTATGTCTTTTTTAAAGGTGAT
>JAUVKM010000128.1 GCA_030596265.1 Candidatus Cloacimonadota bacterium | reverse complement strand
CTGGGCAACCTGGTGTAAGAACTGCCTGGTAATGGATGCAACTACTTTTAAGGATGAAAAAGTGATTGAAGAATTCGATAATTATATTTTAGTGAAATATAAAGCTGAGAATCTCAAAGCATCTCCTACAAAAGAGATACTGAAGCACTTTGAAGTAATCGGCTTGCCAACCTATATTGCATTAACTCCAAAAAATTAGAAGGTGAAAATGAAGAAGATCTTAATCTTGTTTTTTCTCACATTAGTGTTATTCTCCTGCGATAGATTTGAACACGTTTTAGAGCCAGGTGTTAGTAATATTGGTTTAGACGAATTTGCTGAGTCAATCACTGATCTATTTGCCTCTACAAACCAAAATAATTATCTGGAGCTCAGTTTTCTTTTTTCCGATAATTATTATAATCAGGACATCACGAAAGACGATAAAATAGATTATTTTGCCAGTTTCTTTCTTATTGATCCGAATACTACATTCAGTGCTGATGAGATTATAATCTCTCCATCACTAAATGTGAGTTGGCATTTTACAGCTATAAATAGTGATCTCGAGATTCTGGCAGATATTACATTTATTGACTTCTTAATTGAAGAAAATGAAGGATTTGTATTTTATGGAGATCAAAACAATGCAAGAAAGATCATAGTAGAACTTTTCACGGGTCAATGGTGTTCTAATTGCCCAAATGCTGAAGAAGCATTACACAACCTGAGAATGCAATATGGAAGCAGATTTTCGTATGTGGAATATCATATTGGAGATCAACTTGCCGGTGATTTCTCTGGTTTATTCAGTTATTATCCTAATACTGGTTCTTTACCTCTTGGCATAGTGAACGGAAATGCTCACATAGTATATTCTGCTCCTAGCATTGAGGAAATTGAGGTTGAAATTGAAACAGCAATAACACCCCTTCTTCAGGAACCTCTCGCAGTACTATTAACTGATGTGCAAACAAATCTTACAGATTCTTTGCTTACAGGATCTGTCCATGTCGAAATTAATCCTTCTATTCCAACCGAAAATCTTACATTAGTTGCAGTTTTGATGGAAGATTATAATGAGGAGTATCCGAATCATCATGGCAATCCACATCACAACATTGCCTTAAAGCGAATAGCCATAGATATTTCGACTCTAAACTTTGATGATCCAGTCTCTGTTGATTTTGAAATAACTGATCTGAATGTTCTACCACAATGGTATATAGACAATGCAACCGGCTTACCTGAAGATCTTACTCTTGTGATCTGGGTTCAAACTTTAGAGACACAATATAATCAAAATTCATGTGCTGTACACAACGTAATAGAAGTTTCTCTATAAATAATTAAGGAGTAATATATAATGAAAAATATTTTTATAACTATACTGATCGTGGTTCTGGCAATTCAATTAACTGCTGCTGAAAAAGCCGGTGATTTTAAACTGGAAAATATTGATGGTAAACAAGTTAAACTATCCGATTTTCAAAAAGAAGGTTTAGTGATATTAGATTTTTGGGCAACTTGGTGTGTTCCCTGTAAAAACGGACTTCCTAAACTGAATGAATTACATGAGAAATATGATAATGTTAATGTATTGGCAATCAACGTCGATAAACCACGAAAAAAATCTAATGCTATTTCTCATGTAAAATCGAATCGGTTTAAATTTCATACGTTATTCGATTCGAAAAAAATTGTTCAAAAGCAATATAACATTACAAATATTCCGCGTACTTTGATCATAGATCAGGATGGAACAATAATTTACAACCATACAGGTTACCAGCGGGGTGATGAAAAACATTATGAAGAGATGATCGTGGAATGGTTGGAAGAACAGAAAATCAATAAACCCGAAGAAAACACATCTGAGTTCGAAACTGAAGTTCCGGAAAATTAATGGTGAAAAAATGAGAAAAATTTTATTTGCATTATTGGTGATATTTTTTGCTGCGAATATGCTTTATTCTGAACTAAGTTTTTCAGGATTAAATGAATTTCAATATATATATTCTAATAAAGACAATGAGGGTAAAAACTATTTTTCAAATGAATTCCAAATTCAGGCACAATACAAGAACTTCAGGGCAGGCATCAATTGTGATCTTTATCATCCAAAATTCGACAAATTTTCTTTGAATTCTGAAGAAGATGATGAGATTCGCCTTGGTAAGCATTATCTTCAATACGAATCTGATGTTTGGTTTGCACAAATTGGAACTTATGAAGCTGTAATTGGTTCCGGTATTGTATTACATAATTTTTATGATGATGATTTTGAAACCGACTCCAGATTATTCGGTGGTTATGTAAATCCGGTATATGATAGATGGCAAGTACAATTATTCGCTGGTAAAATGGAAAGCGATAATCCTGATCCTAACTTTGAAGATGAGTATGATCAAGTGGGTGCCTTTGATGTTGATTTCAATATATTGAATAATTTGACGATAGGTGGTAGTTACGTTCTACATAAAGAGCTCTTTGATGCTGATGAAAATGAATTCAATAATAGAACTGTTTATGCTGGAAAATTTAACTACTCCTCTTCCCTATTCGATCTAATGGCTGAATATGCAACAAGCAATGATGATTATAATTTAGAAGGAACAGCGGTCTATTCCAACATTACATCTTACTTCGGTAAATTCACTCTAATGGGTGCTTATAAAAATTATGAGAATTTTGATGTGAGAATATCCGACCTTCCTATGGTAAATCATGCTGGACAAGTATTGGAACACAGTTGGGATCCGGGAAAAGATGAAGAAGGACTGATGGGAGAGATCCGTTTCATTCCTAATTATGAAAATGAATTTGTAATAAATTATGCCGAAGGCTGGAATAGTAATTACATGGTTCGGTTATCCAACCTTTATACCGAATTCAAACATGATTTCGAGAACTGGTCGTTTAAAGCTGAATTTGAATCGCTGGAGCAACTTAATAAAGAAGATGTAAACAGATGGTATAAGGAGATCACTCCTACTCTTACTTTCGATTTTTTAATTAAAAATAGTCCGGTTTTGGTAAAAGCTGAATATCAATATAAGGAAGAAGATAAGGTAACAGGTAATCATTCTCATTTTGAACCACGTTTGCAGACAGATATCTCAATTGGGAACTATTCCTTATCTGTTGCTGTAGAAAATCAGATCGGTGAATCGGAATCGGCAGAAGACGGAGATGATGGTGAATTCTGGATAGGTGGAGAAATTGCAACAACAATATTCAATAATACTGATTTGCGATTATTCTATGGTAAAGAAAAAGGCGGTATAGTCTGCCGTAATGGTGTTTGCAAAAATCAGGCAGAATTTGATGGAGTTCGCCTGACCGTGACAACGACGTTTTAAATAGTTAAGGAGATAAAAAATGAAAAAGTTAATTTTATTCGCATTTTTGATTATGAGCTTGAGTCTTGTTTTTGCAGAGTTAGAAGTTGATATTCCATTTGATATGGATATGATCGGTGATGATTTTTCAATAGTTGGTTCCTATATTTTTGAATCGGATTGGATAACGATCACGAATATTGGTTCAACAAATGAAACTTATTCTCTAATTTGGTCTTACAGTGATTTGCCGGTTGATTGGACAGCCAGTGTTTGTAATGATTTGGGTTTATGTTTTATTGCCAATATGGCTGCTCCAGTTGATATTAATGCTGGTGAATCTTTATTAGTACATTTTATGTTGGGTGTGAATAGTACAGGTGGTTGTGGTTTGAATATTACACTTGATGGTGGAGATCTTACAGAACCTATAATTTTAGATTTCACTTTTAATACTGCTGACAATGTAAGTGCGAATGATGAATTAGTTTTACTCTCAAAACTCTCTCAAAACTATCCTAACCCATTTAATCCAAGTACAATAATTTCTTATGAGTTAACTTCTGAAGAATTAGCGGAAGCAAACATTACAATATACAATACAAGAGGGCAATTAGTTAGAACTTTTAAAAACCTAAATACAAGTGGGAATATTGTTTGGGATGGAAGAAATAATAATAATAATGTCGTTAACTCAGGTGTTTATTTTTACAAATTAAATTGCATAAAAACTTCGATAATAAGAAAAATGATCTTAATTAAATAAAAAAAGGAGATCGTTTGCTTACGCAAGCCGACTCTTAAAAAAGGAAATCGTTTGCTAAAGCAAGCCGATTTTTAAAAGGAGAGAAAAATGAAAAAGATCTTAGTAGTGTTTTTTTTAGTGATCCTTTCTGTTAGTGCGTTTGCACAATATCAGGTTGGAGACATTGTTAATGATGTCAGTTGGACTGATAGTAATGGAGAAGCTCATTCCATTTATGAATTAACTGCTTCTGGAAAAGCAGTTGTATTCTTTTGGGGAGGTTATGGTTGACCTGGCTGTGTAGCGGCGGCGCCGACTTATCAAACTTTATGGGAACAATATGAAGCAGGTGGACATGCATATTTTTTATCGGAAACTGATTGGGGAGCAACCCATACACATCCAGATTGGTCTGGTCTTGGAGCAATATATTGGGACTGGGGAAATGGATATGTCCCATTTTTTGCAGTGGTAGGACCACTCAACGAACTTTACTATGGTGACAATGGCGTTAATGGAATTTCTGGTCCACTTGATAATGCTATTGCAAATTTCGGTCTTAGTGCTGGTATAGCATCTAATGTACAAATTGGTCCTTTAGATCTCGGTGTGCAGTTTACAAGCATGTCAACCTCACCAACAGGAGTAATTGATGCCTGGGAATGGGATTTTGATGGTGATGGTGAGATTGACAGCACAGAAGAAGATCCTTATTATCTATATACTGAGCAGGGAACCTATGATGTTTCACTTACAGTATATCTTGATGGTGAAAGTGATACAAAAACTCTTGAAAATTATATCACGGTCAATGATGGATCCAATATTTACGGACATCTTTCAGGCATTTGGCATCCTGAGTATACATACATTATAACAGGTGATGTTAGTATTGCAGAAGGTGATGAACTAATAATAAATCCTGATGTTGAATTACAATTCTCAGATGATGTGCAATTTATGGTCAATGGGACTCTGGTAGCAGATGCTTCTTCTACAAGAAGTGAACCTATTGTTTTCACTTCAGATACTTCATGGAATGGTATTAGATTCTTTGATACTCAAGAGGATAATATTCTTGCTAATTGTGAGATCTCCAAAGCTACTATTTCTGCAATCAAAGTTGAAGGTGATTCTAAGGTTGATATTATCGGATGTAAGATATTTAATAACAATACTACTTCACAAGCTGCAGCATTTGAGATTGTAGGATCTGATAATGTTCTAATCTCACAAAATATTATTTCCAATAATACAAGTGCAGGCTGTGCAGGTGGTATAAGATGTACTGCATCTACTATAGAGATAGTAAACAATGCTATTGTAAACAACACAGGACAGTGGGGAGCATTCAGTTTCAAAAATGATTCTAATGCAATTTTAACTAACAATACTATAGCGAATAATTTATCAACTAATTCAACATCATATCTGATGTTCCTTTTGAATTCAGTTCCAATTATTACCAACTCAATCATCATAGATAATGGTGAAATTCATTACCCAGGTACTCCTGAAATTACATATAGTTGTGTAACAGGTGGATTTGCAGGTGAGGGTAATATTGATGAAGATCCACTCTTCGTAGCACCAACAGCCGGAGATGGAACAGACTATAACGGACTTATCGCATCTTGGTGGCTGCAAACTGGTTCACCTTGCATAAATGCCGGTAATCCTGATGCAATGTACAACGATCCTGATGGATCAAGAAACGATATGGGTGCTTATGGCGGTCCTAATAGTATGGGACCAACAGATTCTGATGATAATACAGTTGATGTGATCGCTATTAATTCTATCTCTGTTTACCCAAATCCGTTCAATCCGACAGCAAACATTGCTCTTTCAATTAATGAGAATGATATTCAACAGCCTGTATCAATTGAGATATTCAACATAAAAGGACAGCTTGTTAAAACAATTGTGAATAATGAAGTTGTACAAACTACAAACTTTGTTTGGAATGGAAAAGACAACAATGGCAATTCAACGTCTAGTGGAATGTACTTTGTGAAAATGAAAACAGTTTCTTCTGAAGTTTCAAAGAAGATGCTGTTAATCAAATAGTATTTAGCAGTTAGAAATTAGCATTTAGCCCTTCGGTGAAAACCGAGGGGCTTTTTTTGTTTTCCTTTTGCAAAGATAAAGAGTAAGGGCTTGCTACAGCAAGCCCTATCCTGTAAAGATGCAACATTTTGCGTCTCAAACGATAAAGAGGGCTTGCCGTGGCAAACCCCGACATACCCCGATATCGGAGCGTTTTTTATTTGACATAATTGATGTAATAAATTCCATCTTCTTTATGATTAAAATAAAATTTTATAGTTTGCTCAGAGTGTTCCTAAAACAAAATGAAATTGAAATTGATTCTGACAATATTTCCATTTTTACTCTTCTGCAA
>JAUVKM010000143.1 GCA_030596265.1 Candidatus Cloacimonadota bacterium | reverse complement strand
TACTTAAAAAACCAGTATTGAATCTTAATAGTCAAATATTTTTTCAAGTCTTCTAACAAATTCATTTCTAACCTTTTCTATATGTAATGCTTCTTGAAAATTTACGGTGATATTATCTTTTGTTTTATATCTTTTCGGTTCAACTTGTAGAACATAAGAATTAATCTGTCTTTGCCAGAACCAGTCCGCACATCCGAATTGCACATAATCCGGGTCAATTGACGTGATTTTTTTTAGTTCCTGTAATAGCATTCTACCCTGTTCGTTATTCCGGATGCATAATGCGATGTATGCTATTCTATATTCAACAATGATGATATTATCTGATTCAGGTAAGGATTCAATGTTGTTCGGGTTCTTCTGATTATCATACAAAAAATGACCATAACAACTTTGAAGTGTGAAGCAATATGAAAGATTTGAAAAATCTTTGATTATTTCTTTTATGGGTGCATCAATATTGTTGATATCTAATAGATTTAACGATTTTTCTCTTTGCTGGTGAAAGAGTGGATTATTTACTAGAGGTTTGAATTCTGTGAAAGTTTCCATATTTATTTCAATAAGATCATTTTTTTTGTTTCTGAGAAATTCCCTGAAATAATCTTATAGTAGTAAATCCCGCTTGATACTACTGAGTTGGAATCGTCTTTCCCATTCCAAAGTACGGAATTCCCACCAACATTATTGTATTCATTATATAGAGAAGTAACTTTCTGTCCCTTGATATTATAAATATCTATTTTCACGTTTCCGCTTATAGGGATGTTATATGAAATAGTTATTCCAGGATTACGTGAGGAACTTAAACTAAATGGATTGGGATAATTCGTTACAGAATATTGTGATTGAATATTAATTTCTTCTTCTTCAGCACTCACAGAATTTGTTGCTTCATAACTATATGTGATTTGTGAATATGCTGTATAGGTATCTGTAACAACCATTAGAACTTTGTCATAAACGATTCCAGAATTAGGCAGAACAATATTGCCGTTCATTTGTGTATCTAGTTCCATCTCAACTACCTCAACCGGTTCATTACTTAAGAATTTAACAAATTGAACGTGGAAATTAGAATTAGTTTCATTTCCATCAAAATCAACCGACAGATCCAAGTTGGTATTTTCAAATAGAATATAGTTTACGCTCCAATGATTCATTGAGACATTATCGGAAGTAACTGGATAACTTGAATATTCAGCGGTGTTAGTTAGAACAAATTGTCCTGTCCCGATTGGATTATCAGAATAGCTGTACAATCCATCCATAAATACTGGATCATTTATATGATTTGCAATTACCCAATTATTAAATACATCTATGGAGGTGATATCCGTTCCCCAGCCAGTTTCTACAAGTGCAGCATCCAAGCCATCCATACTGTTCTGAGTTATGTGAACCAGATTATAGATTATGTTCTCATCTTCTATTACATAATGTTCATAAAGATAATGCATAAATAAATAGCTTTGAGGATAATCGGCACCTGCGCTCCATTGCACTAGGTTATTATCAGGATTTTGGGTAAATAGCATCATCCAATACGGACTGATCCAACCATTCACCCACTGAGCAAAACTGGATAACCCTTCATTTACCCAAGTTGTTTCGTTACTATCGTGGTTACAATGTATAAGGTGTTGAAATTCATGAGCCAGGGTAGCATAACAATAACTACTGTGAATCCCTGCATTGTGTGGATTATCATCAATATAGAGAAGCTCCATGTTGTTACTGTATGGTCCTCCCAAAATATCTGATGGAGAGAAATAACCATTAATATTCGTATCATCAATATCATATATCAGAATATTAGTTTTACCATTATTATCAATATCAGAAGTTATGCCGAACATTACAGTGTCGAGTTCATAAATACCTTTTGTAGGGTCTGCTGCTGTTGAATCTTCAAAAGCATTTCTCAAATGTTCCACATCGACGGGATCTATTGTAACATTCCAAATATCATCAGCTACATAGATATTACACAAAGTTGAGTTTATTTGTCTTGTCACGGAAATCAATGAATGCGTATTGTTTAGAAAATTATAAACCCACAACTCCAGTGAATTTTCATCAGTGTTGGTGATTAACGAATTCAAAAGACTCTGCTCACTATTAGAAGTTAATGCATTCAATTGTTTCAATCTTGTCATTATCCGTTCCGTATCGTTGATATCATTCATAAGTTCTTCAGGCTGCTGAATTGCAAATAATTGCATGCTCACAAAAATTAGTGCAAAAAACAATAACATTTTTTTCATTATTCCTCCAATTTAGATTAGATTTTATTATTCTTTCATTCCTTCCATCGTCTCAATATATAATTCTTTTCCGGAAATTAATTCAGTGTTAAAGGATTCGCATTTTGGACACATAAAAATAGGTTCATCAATAGTGAATTCGTGTTTGCAGTCTTCGCATTTAACACTTACCTCTTTTTCAGTCATTAATAGTACTGCGTTCTCAAATCCGTCATATTCGGTTTTCATAAAATCGAAATTGGCTATCATTACTTCCTCAACGATCTGATGGAATTTGCCAACAACTATTTTAACTTCTAATATTTCTTTAAGATTTTCTTTAATTCGGATATCTTTAGCAATTTCTAATAATGAGTGAATTATTGCGCCTTCGTGCATAATTATTTCCTTTTATTTAGCAACGAACAAAACAAACAAAACGAACAAAAAACTAATAGAGTTAACAACAAACATGAAGTTTCTAACCATTACAAACATCTTATTCCTCAGCCATTTGACAGGCAAGAGAATTCTAGCATTGCTTTTTTTCTTACGCCTCCGATGCATCATTCGCAAGGTTTATCTCCGTGCTCTCTGTGGTTAAGTCTTTTATCTGTGTTTATCCGTATCAATCCGTGAGCTAACATATATCATTCTATTCTAAATCTGAATATTTCAGATTCGGCAAAATCGTATTTCAATTTTTTCAACAATTTTTTATTTTCATCCAAAATTTCAATTTTTCCGTTTTTTCCAACTAATTCAGGATTTGAGTTTCGATACCACCAATGTCTTATCATTCCATCTTCTTTACGATCAGTAATTTTTAATTCATAACAACCTGCAGGCAACTCGATAAGTTCTTCATAAATTTCATTATCATAAAATTCTTCCTTCTCATACAAAATTTTTCCGATATCATCTGTGATCGTATAAGCATTATCTTTTGCTCTTCCAAGACCTTGAGCTTCTATATGCAAATAAAAATGTGAGGGAAGGATTTCAAGTTTAACAACCGTCGAAGTCATTTTATTATTATTTAGATATTCATCAGGCTTTCCGTTTGGATTGGAAATTTCAACAACAAAAATACTATCATCACTTTTCCAATTGATATTTGGTAAAATTATGTTTTCTTTTTTTAAGAATTCCAAATTACCATACCATTTATAAGTGTGTTTTTCTTCTGTTCTCAAACCGTATTCTATGGTTAGGGTTTTCAATGGATATTTTCCTGAATTTCGGATAACAATCTCAGGATTCGAGCAGATCGGATTAATCCTGCTATAAGTATCTTTGTCTGATGGAGCAATGATGTCATAAACTTCTGCATTGTTATTGAAATTCGGTTTGCCGTAAGAAAAAAGTTGATGACATTGTCGAAATTCTCCACTCTTTTCACCGTTATCCGAATACATTTCGATCCCATAATCGAATGTAAGAGTATCACCCGGATCAACTTTGTTCGTGAGTTCGAAATCATAGGTATCTACTGGAGTTCCAGGGCACCATCCCGCTCGATCGAATTGCCAGGTTCCACCTTGCGGGTAAATGGGATTATCTCCGCAATTCTTCCAGATATTCCAACGGAAAAGAACGCCTTCATTTGCATAATATGTATGTGTTTTACTCGCCCATTCACAACAATTTTGCGGACCGTGGTGTCCATGACCCGAAATTCGAGTTCGTAACATATAGCCACTTGCCTTGGGATCGAGGGTTAATTCAAAAGGCTGCAAAACACTATCAACTGCAATTTTTTCATATTTATAATGACCCCATGGATAAAGATTATTCACGGAAAACACTTCGCGAGGAGGTATCCCTTCAATAAAGATAAATTTCATATCGAGAAGTTCCTGTTGGTTTCCTGAGGAAATTTC
Organism: Candidatus Cloacimonadota bacterium; assembly: GCA_030596265.1. The sequence continues at coordinate 1,843 of JAUVKM010000143.1, read as the reverse complement.
TAAATTACCTCTAAGCAGAGGAGCATAATCTGTAACATCATAAATATATGTCCAACCGCAATCACCATTCAGATCAATTCCCATCCCATATGGTGTAACATAATTTTCCAACTCAAAAACTTCCACAGTATCTCCAACGGGAATGTATAAGAGCGTGAAAGTGCTGTAATCCCATTCTCCGCAGGGATGCTTATCTTGTTTAGTTTGCTCATCACATTTCAAGGTTCTATACATATAGATTTTTTCCCAGGTTCTTTCATCATCAGGAAATTCAAAAAAATCTCTTCTTTTTTCGATGTCGTTAAATGTGAAAGTTTGTACTACCAAAGTATCACCGATATCAGCACAAAGCGATAAAAATATAGCTGATAAAATCGTTAATAATATTAATTTCTTCATTTTTTTCTCTTTCTCCCTCTCCTTGTAGGAGAGGGTTGGGGTGAGGTCAGCATATCCTCGGAAGCGGATCAGATTCCAACATTAGCAGCGGACGTAATCCACCAATGGAAGTTCTTAAATAAACACCTTTGACTTTTGTAGTTACTTCACCAATGATCTTTGCTTTCTTTCCATATTTATGTTTTTTCATTTCATTTATCAGGTTGGAAGTTTCACCGGAAACAAATGATACTAGTTTACCTTCATTTGCCATATAAAGTGCATCTAATCCGAGTAATCCGCAAATTGCATTTACTGCATCATTTATTGGAATATCTTCTTCATTTATTATGATACCCACACCAGTATCTTCGACGACTTCATTTAAAATTGTAGCAACACCGCCCCGAGTTGCATCACGCAGGAATTTCACATTTCCACTTTTCAGCATTAATTGAACAAGCCCATTTAAAGATGCACAGTCGCTTTGCGGAGTTGGCGTAAGATCAAGTTTTTCTCGAGCATTAATTATTGCTATCGTGTGATCTCCAATACTGCCATTAACAATTATCTTATCGCCATTCTTAATGTTTTTGGAAGTAAGGTTTACACCTTCGGGAAGAAAACCAATTCCGGTTGTTGTGATATACATTCCGTCAGCTTTGCCTCTTTCTACAACTTTTGTATCACCGGCAATAATTTTCACATTAGCATCTTCCGCAGTTTTTTGAACAGATTCGGTTATTGTTTTCAAATCGTCTATCCTAAAACCTTCTTCAATGATGTAAGTTATCAAGAGATATTTTGGAACAGCACCTTTCATTGATACATCATTTACAGTTCCAGTAACAGAAAGTTTACCAATATCTCCACCAGGAAAGAAAATTGGTTTTATCACATGGGCATCTGTGGTTACAACAATCCTGTTTTCAATTTCAACCGCATCATCCAATGTTGGAAGTTTGAAGTTCTTATCGAAGATATCATTAATCAATCTTCTGGTTAATCCTCCACCACTACCATGACCGAGAGTTATTATATCGTCTTTCATTATTTATTATCCTATTATTCTACCGCAGATAAACACGGATAAACGCAGATAATTAGAATATACTATTAGCGCTTTCTCCGTGCAAATCCGTGAGCAATTCTATCTTTCATATTTATAATAAGCTGCGCAGCTTCCTTCGGAAGATACCATACACGGACCGATTGGGTGAGCAGGATTACAGGTCTTTTCAAATAATGGACACTCTGGTGGAATGATTATTCCCTTAAGAACATCCGCACATCTGCAACCAGTGTTTCCCTCTTCTTCCTTAAGTGTAATATTATATTTTTTGGAAGCATCAAATTCTTTAAATTCATCTCGAATTCCTAGTCCTGAATCTGGGATCCAGCCGATTCCCCGCCAAAGAGCATCTTCTGATTTAAGGACTGTATCAATAACTTTCTGCGCACTTTT